>JAFWTG010000102.1 GCA_017519005.1 Oscillospiraceae bacterium
ATCCGCCCCGAGGACATTGAGATGCAGGTCTACCGCAGCTCCGGCGCCGGCGGCCAGCACATCAACAAGACCTCCTCCGCCGTCCGGCTGATCCACAAGCCCACGGGCATCGTGGTGGCCTGCCAGGAGGAGCGCAGCCAGTTCCAGAACCGGGAAAAGGCCATGAACATGCTGGCCTCCAAGCTCTACGAGATGGAACAGGAGAAGCTGGACGCCGCGGTGTCCGGCGCCCGGAGGAGCCAGGTGGGCACGGGGATGCGGAACGAGAAGATCCGCACCTACAACTTCCCCCAGGACCGGGTCACAGACCACCGCATCGGCCTGACCCTCCACAACATCCAGGGCTTCATGGACGGCGACCTGGACACGATGATCGACGCTCTGACCAATGCGGCCCAGGCAGAAAAACTGCAGAGCGGCAGCTCTGCAGAATAAAGGAAACAATATGACAACGCAACTTCTTACCACATCTGAAAACGATTTGAAAACCGCTGCCGCCATTATAAAGAGGGGCGGCCTGGTGGGCATTCCCACGGAAACCGTCTACGGCCTGGGGGCCAACGGGCTGGACCCGGAGGCGGTCAAAAAAATCTTTGCGGCAAAGGGGCGGCCCCAGGACAATCCCCTGATCCTGCACATCCACGACGCCGGCCAGCTTCCCGACTTCTGCCGGGAAATGCCGGAGAGCGCCCTGCTGCTGGCGGAGCGCTTCTGGCCGGGGCCCCTCACCATGATCCTGCCGGTGAAGGAGCTCGTGCCCAAAACCACCACCGCCGGGCTGGACACCGTAGGCGTCCGCTGCCCCGACAACGACGCCACCCGGGAGATCATCCGGCTGGCGGGGGTTCCCATCGCGGCTCCCTCCGCCAACACCTCCGGCAAGCCCTCCACCACCACGGCGGCCCACGTCCTGCACGACATGGACGGAAAAATCGACGCCGTTGTGGACGGCGGCCCCTGCCGGGTGGGGGTGGAGTCCACCATCGTGGACCTGACAGGTCCCGCCCCCCGGCTGCTGCGGCCCGGCGGCATCGGCCCCGAGGCCCTGCGGGAGCTGCTGGGGGTGCTGATCATCGACCGGGCTGTCACCGGGGAAATCGCCGCGGACGCCGTGGTCCGGGCCCCGGGCATGAAATACAAGCACTACGCCCCGGCGGCGGAGGTGCTCATTGTGGAGGGCAGCCGCCAGGCCGCCGCCGCGTATATTCGCGCCCGCTTCGGAGCCGGGGACGCGGTGCTCTGCTTCTCTGAGGAGCTGCCCCTCTACGCGGATCTGAACCCCACCGCCTACGGGGCCGAGGCGGACCCCGCCTCCCTCTCCGCCGGACTTTTCGCCGCCCTGCGAAAGCTGGACGACGGCAAAATCAAGCGGATCTTCGCCCGCTGCCCCACCGGGGGCGGCGTCAACGTGGCCACCCGGAACCGGCTGCGAAAGTCGGCTGGCTTTCACATCGTCAACGCAGAGGACAATTGACCGTCGGGAATTGACAGTTGAACCGTTTTCAACCGCATGATAGTTACAGGAGGATTCGCAACATGAAAAAGCGCGTACTATCCCTGGCCCTGGTTTTGATTCTGATCTTTGGTCTGGCGGCCTGCGGCGGCCTGGAGCCCCTGCCCGAGGGCAGCATGCCCGGACAGGACGCGGCCCCGGAGAGCACCGAGGCGCCCGCCCCCGAGTATCAGCGTCCCCAGGGCGCCGACTCCGTGAAAACCCTGCTGGAAAAAAGCCTGGACTTTCTCCACAATGACTGCGATTACAGCAAAATCGCGGACGTCCACGACCAGCTGGCAAATATGGCGTTTCTTTTGATCATCACGGAATACGGAAGCAATTATGCCACCGAAACCGTCAGCGAGATCAGCTGGGAGCAGGCCCTGGAGCGGGCCAAGCTGCTCTTTTTGGACGCAGAGCGCCTGCGGGCCCAGGATCCGGCCCTGGCGGATAAGGTGATGGAATGGACCGGCGCCCAGGATCCCGCCGTGTTTGTGAATGGACTCGTCGAAGCAATTTGGGAGGACTTCCGCAGCGGCAAAATCAATGAAAGCAGTCCCGATTATGAACATCTGTCTCAGCTTCTCACGGACGCGGATAAGGGTGCGGACTATATCTGGACCCATTACCCCGAACTGTTCCAGGGGATAAAGGACTCCGGCGCGGTCATCGGCCTGGATGGCGCCCTGGACCGGATGCGGCGCATGGCCGACCTGCGGGAGGAATACGACGATCTGGCGCATTTCAAGAGCCTGGATCTGGAATATCGGCCGGAGAATTCCCAGCCCGGCCGCAACGGCAATCTCTACTGCTACGAAATGGGCTCTCTGATCGACGGCAACAGCACCTGGAGCATCGATATGCTCTACTATGTAGAAAATGAAGTCTACTACCTGATCGGTTTTGACTATGCAGTGGGCGGCGTCGGCGGATGAGCGGCTGCCGATTGCGCATTGACAGTTGACAGTACAGAAAACAGGAGGATCAGCAAGATGGCAAAACGGATTTTTTTCCTAAGCCTGATTTTGATTTTTGTCCTTGGCCTGACGGCCTGCGGCGGGATAGAGAACCCCGCCGGAACCCTGCCCCCGGAGGGGCTGATCCCCGGCGCCGGCACCGCCCCCGCAAGCACTGAGACCCCCGCTCCGGCCCTGCCCCAGCCCAAGGGCGCGGACTCCGTGAAGACCCTGCTGGGCCTCAGCCTGGACTATTTCCACAGCGGCAGCGACTACAGCAAGATCGAGGAATACCACGATCCCCTGGCCTATCTGGCCTACTTCATGATGGAGGATTTCTACGAGGACGAGGATCTGAGTCTGGCCCAGGCCATGGAAAAGGCCGCGCTGATCTACGGCAGCGCCGAGGCACTGGAGGCGAAGGACCCGGCCCTGGCGGCCATGATCCGGGACGAGATGGACGTGGAGGACCCCAACGAGGCCCTCTCCGAGTACATGAACGATCTGCGCGACGCCTTCCGCAGCGGAGAGATCACCGAAGACAACCCCAACTACGAAAAGCTCTCCGCTCTGCTGACCGACTGGGACAAGGGCGCGGACTATATCTTCGAGCACTACCCGGAGCTGCTGGCGGAAAAGCGGGAGCGGGGCGCTTGCTTCAGCCTGGAGGATGCCCTGGAGCAGCTGCGCCGCATGGCCCGGTTCGACGTCAACCAGAGCCGGGAAGGAGACGAGCGCTTCAAGGCGCTGCAATGCGAGTATCGCCCGGAAAATACCTACGTGGACGAGAGCGGCATTTGCTCCTATGACATGGGTTACGTGGTGGACGGCAGCGACGCCTGGTCCGTGGATATGCTCTACTACGTCAAAGACAACCTGTACTATCTGATCGGCTACGGCTTCGTGGTCGGCAGCACCGGCGGCTGACGGAATTGAGAATTGAGAATTGAAAATTTTATGTTTATCATTGGACTGACGGGTCCCTCGGGGGCCGGGAAAACCACGGCGCTGCGGGTGCTGGAGGAGATGGGCGGGCAGGTTTATGACTGCGACGCCGTCTACCACGAAATGCTCCGCTCCGACCCGGAGCTGCTGGGGCGGATCGAGGCCGCCTTCCCCGGCTCCGTGGTGAAGGGAGCGCTGGATCGGAAGGCCCTGGGGGCCAGGCTCTTCGCGGACCCGGCGGGTCTGCAGCGCCTCACCGACCTGACCCAGCCCCTGGTGGCGAAGCGGGTCCTGGAGGAGATCGCAAAATCGGAGGCCTCTGCCTCGGGCGGGCGGCCAATGGCCGCCCCTGCGGCGGCAGCCTCCCCCGCCTGTCATTCTGAGCGCAGCGAAGCGGAGCCGAAGAATCCGTATTCCCCGTCCCCAGCTGCCTGCTGCCCGTTGCCTGCTGCCTCGTTCTGTGGAAGCAGCTGTGGCGAGCAATGCTCGCCGCTACAGGCAGAATCGTCGCCCCTCCCGTCCTCTGTTCCCGATTCCCGATTCCCGGTTCCCTTCCGCTTCGCGGTCATCGACGCCATCGGCCTCTTTGAGAGCGGGCTGGGCGAGCGCTGCGACCTCACCGTGGCGGTGATTGCCGACCCGGAGACCCGGGTGAAGCGCCTCACCGCCCGGGACGGGGTCACGGAGGAATACGCCCGTGCCCGGATCGCCGCCCAGAAGGACGCGGACTGGTACGCCCGGCGGGCGGATCTCACCCTGGAAAACAACGGCAGCGAGGCGGCCTTTGAGGCCCGCTGCCGGGCCCTGTTCTCCCAGCGTCTGCGGGCCGCCGCGTCCCGCCCCGGCGGGGCAGGCCGGTTTTCTGAGCGCGAGACTTCCAATCAAAGCGAGGAGGAATCCCTATGAACAAGAAGCTTGGCACGCTTTCCCTGATCCTGGCGGCCCTGGCCCTCTGCGTCAGCCTGGTGACGCTGGGCCTGACCCTTCGGAAGAATGAAGCTCCGGCCCAGAACGCGGACCCAACCGGCAAAGGGGAGGTCCAGTACGTCCTGTACCTGGGAACCAACGACAAGGACAGCAACGCGCCGAAATTCTCCCCGGAGGAGGCCAAGGCGCAGGTGGACGCCGTGCTGACGGATTATTTCCAGGGCTTCACCATCCAGGAGGCCACCGGCGGCTGGGTGGGAGACAACGGCGCCGTCTACCATGAGTACACCCTCGTGATCTATCTCAGCGATACGGATCTGGACCAGGTCCACAGGGCGGCCGACGCCCTGATCCGGACCTTCAATCAGAGCTCCGTGCTGATTCAAAGCAATCTGACCCAGACAGAATTCTATTCCACAAAGAATCAATAAAAGGAGGAACCCCCAATGAGTGAACGAACCGACGAACTGAGAAAGGCCCTGCTGCGGGCCCCCAAGAACGGCTATGACCGCCTTCCCCCCGAGGAGCGGGCCGAGATGGAGCGCTACTGCAAGGGCTACATGAAATTCATGGACGCCGCCAAGACCGAGCGGGAGGCCGTGAGCTACACCGTGGAGAAGGCTGAGGAGGCCGGCTTTGTGCCCCTGATCCCCGGCATGAGCCTGACCCCCGGCATGAAGGTCTACCGCAACAACCGGGGCAAGAGCGTCATCTTCGCCGTCATCGGCAAGGAGCACATCGACAACGGCGCCCAGATCGTGGCGTCCCACATCGACTCTCCCCGCATGGACATCAAGCCCAATCCCCTCTATGAGGACGCCGGCATGGCCTATCTCAAGACCCACTACTACGGCGGCATCAAGAAGTACCAGTGGACCACCATTCCCCTGTCCATCCACGGCATCGTGGCCAAGAAGGACGGCTCCGTTGTCACCGTTCGCATCGGCGACGAGCCCACCGACCCCTGCTTCATCGTGACCGATCTGCTGATCCACCTGTCCGCCGACCAGATGAAGAAGACCCTGGCTGAGGGCGTGACCGGCGAAAACCTGAACATTCTCTTTGGCAGCGAGCCCATCGCCGACGACGAGGGCGCCGACCGCGTGAAGCTGGCTGTGATGCAGCTGCTCAACGAGAAGTACGGCATCGTTGAGGAGGACTTCCTCTCCGCCGAGCTGACCATGGTGCCCGCAAGTCCCGCCCGTGAGATCGGTCTGGACCGCTCCCTGATCGGCGCTTACGGCCACGACGACCGCGTCTGCGCCTACGCCTCCTTTGAGCCCCTGCTGACCATGGACACCCCGCGCCACACCGCGGTCTGCGTCCTGGCCGACAAGGAAGAGATCGGCTCCGTCGGCGTTTCCGGCATGCAGAGCCAGTTCTTCGAGACCTTCATGGCCGACATCTGCGAGGCTCAGCAGGGCAGCCTGCGCCGCTGCCTGGAGCGCTCCTTCTGCCTGAGCTGCGACGTCTCCAATGCCTTTGACCCGATCTACGCCGAGACCTG
>JAFWTG010000103.1 GCA_017519005.1 Oscillospiraceae bacterium
ATCTGCGTGGTGGAGGTCAAGGGCGCCCGCGGCCTGTGCGCGGCCTGCGTGTATCCCATTGCCCCCAATATGGAAGTTTTCACCCACACCCCCCGCGTCGTGGCCTACCGCAAGAAGACCCTGGAGCTGATCCTCTCCGATCACAACTGCTCCTGCCTGTCCTGCGTCCGCTCCGGCAACTGCGAGCTCCAGGCTCTGTGCAAGGAGTACGGCGTTGAGAACGAGAACGAATACGCCGGCGCCAAGAACCCCTCCGAGATCGACGAGTCCGCCGCCCACATGGTTCGCGACAACTCCAAGTGCATCCTCTGCCGCCGCTGCGTCGCCGCCTGCGAGAAGTTCCAGGGCATCGGCGTCATCGGCGCCAACGAGCGCGGCTTCAAGACCAACATCGGCTGCGCCTTTGAGATGGACCTGGCCGACACCGCCTGCGTCTGCTGCGGTCAGTGCATCGCCGTCTGCCCCGTGGGCGCGCTGTACGAGAAGTCCTGCATCAACGACGTCTTCGCCGCCATCGCCGATCCCGACAAGTACGTGGTGGTGCAGACCGCTCCCGCCGTCCGTGCCGCCCTGGCCGAGGAGTTCGGCAAGCCCATCGGCACCAACGCCCAGGGCAAGATGGTGGCGGCCCTCCGCCGTCTCGGCTTCGACAAGGTCTTCGACACCAACTTCGGCGCCGACCTCACCATCATGGAAGAGGCCAGCGAGTTCCTGGACCGCGTCAAGAACGGCGGCAAGCTGCCCATGATCACCTCCTGCTCCCCCGGCTGGGTCAAGTTCTGCGAGCACTACTACCCCGAGTTCACCGAGAACCTGTCCACCTGCAAGTCCCCCCAGCAGATGCAGGGCGCCATCACCAAGAGCTACTTCGCCGAGAAGATGGGCATCGACCCCGCTAAGATCGTCTCCGTCTCCGTCATGCCCTGCACCGCGAAGAAGTTTGAGATCGGCCGCGACAACCAGGCCGGCGCCGGTCTGCCCGATATGGACTACACCATGACCACCCGCGAGCTGGCCCGCATGATCAAGCGTGCCGGTATCCGCTGGGACGACCTGCCTGAGGAAGAGTACGATCATCCTCTGGGCTCCGGCACCGGCGCGGCCGTCATCTTCGGCGCCACCGGCGGCGTTATGGAGGCTGCTCTCCGCTCCGCCGTGGAATGGCTCACCGGCGAGACCCTGCCCCGTCCCGACTTCAACGAGGTCCGCGGCGTGGAGGGCATCAAGGAGGCCACCTACCACGTGGCCGGCATGGACGTGAACATCTGCGTCGCCTCCGGCCTGGCCAACGTCCGCAAGGTCCTGGATATGGTCAAGAGCGGCGAGAAGAACTACCACTTCATCGAGTTCATGGCCTGCCCCGGCGGCTGCGTCAACGGCGGCGGTCAGCCCCAGGTCCACGCCTCCGTCCGCAACTTCGTGGACATCCGCGCCGAGCGCGCCAAGGTGCTGTACTCCATCGACGAGGCCAACACCATCCGCAAGTCCCACGAGAACCCGGACATCATCGAGCTCTACGACAAGTTCCTGGGCAAGCCCGGCTCCCACAAGTCCCACGAGCTGCTGCACACCTCCTACGTCAAGCGCGTGGTGCATCAGAAGTTCTGAGCTTCCAGACCCTAAGCTGAAGCGAATCACCTCCCGGTTTTTTCCGGGAGGTGATTTTTTTTCAAAATAGCGCTTGACATACTTAGAGGATCGTGGTATATTGACCTTAGAGGTACTTAGAACTTCGATGCATCTTCTTTACGCACTTCAATCTATGAATTCCGGAGGTGATACAGCTTGAAAATCGACAAAAGTCTGCTCTCCGGCAGCACCTCGCTGCTGGTGCTGTCTCTGCTGCGGAGCGGGGACAAGTACGGCTACGAGATGATCGCCCTGCTGGAGGCCACGTCCAACGAGGTCTTCCAGATGAAGGAGGGGACCCTTTACCCGGTCCTCCATAATTTGGAGAAGAAGGGCTTCGTCAGGGCCTACACCAAGGAGACCGACCAGGGCCGCACCCGCCGCTATTACGCCCTCACCGACAAGGGCGCCCGCCAGCTGGCGGACGAAAAAGAACAGTGGGAGGTCTTTTCCGGCGCGGTGAATTCCGTCCTGCGCCGGGCACTGGAGGCGTGAATTATGGCAAACGAGACAAGACAGAAGCTCGGCGCAGCGCAGCGCTATGAGACGATGGAGAGCTGGGCCGACCAGGCCCTGCGGCGGATCTGGCTGCGGAAGGAGCGGGAAAAGCTCCGGACCGAGCTGATGGATCACTATGCCGACCGCTACGAAGCTTACCGGAGCTGCGGGTTCGATTCGGAGCAGTCGAGACTGCTGGCCGTCGAATGCATGGGAGACCCGGAGGAGACCGGCGCGCTGCTGGCCCGGGTTCATCAGCCGCTTCTGAGCCTGCTGCTTCGGATCGCCCGGGTGCTGGTTCTTTTGCTGGCGGTCCTTACGGTCTTCAGCTTCGCCAGGCACTATCTGTCCCTGCGCCCCCTGCAGAGCCTGGACACCCAGACCATCGCGGAGAAGAGCCGCTCAGCGGACGACGGCGTCAGCCGGACCGCGGTGTGCAGACGCCAGGTCAGCGCCGACGCGCAGCTCCGCTTCGGAGATTTCACCCTCGCCTTCGAGACCGGCAGCTGCTGCCGTTATTCCGCAGTATATCGCGACCAACGCTACGGAAACGTCAGCTTTGGCATGAAAAAGGAATGTCAGGTGCTGCTGAGCTGGACCGGGAAGCCCTGGGAGCGGATGCCCACGGCCCTGGCGGAGCGCCTGCTTCGCGTGGAGGACAACCGCGGCGTGCAGTATCAGCCGCTCGCGGAGGATGCCGGGGCCGAAGGAGCCGGCTACCTCCTGCATACGGGCAGAATCCGGCCAAACGCCTGGGGCTCTCTGTTCAGCTTTTCCGGCATGGAGCAGGAACCCGACTGGCTGGAGTTCATTCTGAACGACGGCGGTACGGAGAAGCGCCTGCGGGTGCACTTTGCGCCCTGGGAAGCCAATCGGAAGGAACTGGAGCCCGTGAAGAGTCTCGACAGAGCGGCGGAGACGCTGCGCGGGATGAAGCCGGAAAGCCTGCCCTACAGCATTTTCTTCGATGAACAGGACAGCCGCGGGGCGTTGATCGAGGCGGAGGCCGTGGGGAAGCTCCGGTTGCTCTGGGCGCGGGAGACCGAATATCGGCTGGACGTGGACAAGCTGAATACATACGTGTGGGAGCAGGATGCGGAGCTGGAGTACCCTCCCGATACGGCGGAGCTGGTGGAATGCGGTCTGCTAATCCGGGATTACCCGGACAGTTTCCTCATCGACCCGGAGCAGCTTGCGCAGCAGCTCCGCATTACCGCTGTGAAGTACGGCGTAGAGGCGGACTTCTGCATCGGCCGGAATCCGCTCTTCTATTCCGACGCCATCCTGTTCCGGCTGGATTGGATCCCGCTGGACGGGGAGCGCTATGAGCTGGTCTACACCGACCCCGTAAGCGGCGAGGCGTGGAAAACGGCCTTTGTGCTGGACAGAGAGGAGGACGCGCCGTGAGAAAGCTGTTTCAACGGATGTCCAAGCGGACAATCCTGACGCTGGACGTGGGAATCGCTTTGCTTTTGCTGCTGGCGCTCTGGGTGCTGCTGGACTATCCCGCGATCACGGCCGCCGGGGCCTTTCGCCGCGGCCTGCGGGCTGCGAATCTGCCGCAGACCGGCATGGAGCTGCGGGTAAACGACCTGGGCCTGGCTGCGGACGGGGAGAACTGCATGCTGGTTCGCCTGGGCTGGGACCGGGGCTGGCGCTATTACGACGCCTGGACTGTCCCGGCGGCGGAGGGGCAGCTCTGGGCGGCCCTGAACTGGAATGCCGGCGTCGGGAGCGGCGCGGAGGAAGAAGCCGCCCCCGCCTTCGCGGAGGATCTTCCGCCTGCCTCTGCGGAGAGTCGGGAGGGGGCCGCCTACGTCGAGGCGGAGACGCTGCCCGCCTTCGCGGTGAAGACGGACGAGGAAGCCGGACTCAGCCTGATCCTCTACGGGGACCCGGAGCCGGGAAGCCTGCCGGAAGAGATCGTCCGCATGGAGCTGGTCCCCCTGGAGCGCAAGGCGGGCTGGCTGGTCTTCGGTTTTGATCTGGAATACCTGCGTGCGTATTCCGGGAAGATCGGATACTACGATACCTGGGAACCGCCGGAGTATGAATTTGAAGCGCCCTGCGACAGCCTGGTTCGCTGGATGCAGAGCAGCCGCCCCGGTCGGCTCCCGGCCCAGGAGGCCTGGCTGGAGCTTTCCTGGACCGACGGCGCGGGTACGCCCCAGACGCTGCGCTGGGCGCTGTCTTAGCGTCCGGAGCGGTGTGAGAAGGAGGCAGAACATGAAACGGAACTTACTTGCCGGGCAGCCCGACGCGCTGCCCGTGCTGAAGCTGCTGCGGCGCGCCCCGCTGTACGGCAGCGAGATTGTCGCAACGCTGGAGGCGGCGGGAGACCGCCGCTTTGCGGGACGCGAGGCCATGCTCTATCCGCTGCTGTACAGCCTGGCGCGGCAGGGACTGGTCCGCTGGCGCAGGGGGGAGGAGAGCGTCGGGCACTTCCGACGGAACCGCTGGGAGCTGACCGGCAGGGGCAGAAAGCTGGTCGCCGGGGTCAAAACCGGGGAGCAGACGCCGCCCCCGGACGAAGCGCCGCCGCGTGCGGACGGGACGGAAGCCGCGGCACGGAACGGAGTTCCGGACGAGGCGCCGCCGGAGGCGGGCGTCTCCGACTTTGAACGGTGGGTGGAGCAGGCCCTGCGGTCCCAGCGCTATCCGCCCCTGCGCCGCAGGCTCAAAAACGATCTGCTGGCCCACTATATCAGCCGCCGCATCGAGCTCCCCGGAGCAAAGTCGAGCCGGGAGAGCGGCGACGACCCGGCACTGGAGGCGCTGGGCGATCCGGAGGCGCTGGGCCGGGCGCTGCGGGAGCTTTACCCGCCCGCGCTGAGCTGGGTCCTTGCAGGCGCCCGCCTGCTGCTGCTCCTGGCGCTTGCTTTTCTGGTACTCATGCTGCGCCAGGGCAATCTGAGCGCAGAGAGTCTGGGCTTCATGAGCGAGCAAACGCTGCGCAGCCGGGTGGGGCTGGAAAAATACAACCAGCCGGAATACGAGAGTGCGCGGCAGCTGATTGCCCGCTGCAGCGTCCGCTTTGACGGGGAGGGGGAATTTGGCCCCTGGAAGGTCTCCTGTGAGGACCCCATCTATGAGCTGGCGTACCAGCGCTTATATACAAAGGAAGGAAAACGCTTGTATTATGAGCAAAGCGATCTCAAATGCCTTCTGATGCTGCGCTTCAGCGCCGCGCCCTGGCACCGTCTGGAATGGAAGACGATTTCCGAGGCGATCCATCTTTACGATGCGAGCGGGCAGGAGCTTCAGAAGTCCGATTACCCGGATTATAGCCTCTGGCGGCCAACCTATGAGATCATCGCCTGCGAGCAGCTGCGGCCCGGGCAGAGTGTGGTCGTAATCAGCCTGAATTATCTATGGAACCTGAAGCAAAAGCGCAATCTGAATTTGGAGCTCTGCCTGCGTCAGCAGGGACGGGAGCTGCGCTTCCCCGTGGAGCTGGGCAGCTGGCGCGTGCCGTATGAGACGTTTCCGATCATGGACGACGACCCGGAAGCGCTGCGGCGGCTGACCCTTCGCGACCTGAGCGATTGGAACCGATATGGCTTTGCCGTCGAAGCGAAGGCGGTGGCCCAGCGTCCGCTCACTGCCGCGGAGACGGATGGAGCGGACGGCGGCGCGCCGAGGCTTCTCTGGGGAACGCAGACGGCGTATCGGAATGCGGAGGAGGAGGGAACGATCGTCGAGTGCGGGCTGCTGCTTCCGGCCGCGCCGACCGCTGAGCAGTCGAATCCGTATGCCGCAATACCTAAATGTTCCCTGAAGCAGCCGGCTTCGGACCCGGACGGCGAGAAGGAAACGACCATCGTATACAAGGAGTCTTCCTGGTATCGGGAGGGATGTCTGCTTCGGCTCAGCTGGCCGGGAAGGTCCGACGTGAGCGGCTATGAGCTGACTTATCGGGATCCAGAGAGCGGCAAGACCCGGACCCTGCGTCTGAATCTCGGAGAGGAGGCTGCGCCGTGAAGTATTATATGGAACGGATTCCCTGGCCCTGGAGGCTGGCGCTGGCCTTAGCACTGCTTCTGCTGCTTTATTCCGTGGTGTTCCTGGTCCTGTGTCAGTTTCCGCGTTCCGCGGACGCCGCCTTCTCCCGTGCCGTGGAGGACGCCGCCTGCGAGCCGGCGGAGCTGGAGCTGCTGCTGCCGGAGATCGAAGACGATTACAGATACTCAAAGAGTCTCGGCATCGGAGCCGGAGAAAACTGGGCCTACCAGACCTGGCTGCGGAGAGACGAGCACGGGGCTTGGAGCAGCGAAATCGTTCGCAGCTATCCCGCTGTGGAGGAGGGGCTGTGGTGCGTCCCGGTGGATTGGATTTCTAGAAGCCTCGACAATCGATACGAAATCATGCGCGACGACAACGGAGAGGGGTTTTTCCCCTGCTTTGCGGTGAAATGCCCCGGCGCCACCGCTTCCGCGCGTCTGGTGCTGGAGGAAGGCCACGTCCTGGAGCTTGATACAAACGAAGAAAGATACGTCTATATTCCGGACGAGCAGTATCAACTGGTGCTGGACCGCGCGGAGAACGGCTGGTTTTTGTTCCGTTATGACTATCAGGATATCGAGCGCCATTTCCGGGTGCAGCAAACTGCGACAGGAACTTATGACGTCCTCGACGAACGCTATGAGCCTCTGCAGTACTGGGTCGGAGCCCGGGATGCCGAAGAAAAATACCGCCCCCACGCACACCTGGAGCTGACCGTGTGGGACGAGAACGGCCTGGAGCTGCGCCACACGCGCATTCCGCTGACCTGAGCCGGCGGCCGGGAAAATGATTCCCGCAGAAAGAGAAATAGTTAACGCCCGCGACCCCGCAATTTCTGCCTGCCGCAGAAATTGTGGGGTCGCGGGCAGTTCTTTGACAGTCTGAAAGGCAATTGGAACGATACCGCAATTCTGAATGCTCAATTTTTGTCATATGCTGAAGCGGCGCCCCGGAGCGCCTTCCGCAAGGAGGGCGCTCCGGGGCGCTGCTCACGTTGGAGGAGACCGGAAAACAGAAGGAGAGACGGCTCCCTGCTTCGTTCCGGTTCCCGGTTTCGGGGCGGCGCTCAGGACTGCTCTGTCGGCTGCGCGGCTTCCTCCGCCGCGATTTCCTCCGCTTCCCCGCGCTCTGCCGCGGCGCTGTCCGGATCAGGCTGCTCCGCCTCGGCGGGGTCTACCGCGGGCTGCTCCGCCTCGGCAAGCTCCGCGGCTCTTCTGGCGGCGGCCAGCCGGTCCAGGATCCGCTTTTCGCGGCTCTGGCAGGTGAAGATCAGCACCTGCCGGGTCTTGCTCAGCTCCCGCAGGGTCTCCAGAGCCAGGGCAATCCGCTTGTCGTCGAAGTAGACCAGGGCGTCGTCCAGTATGATGGGGGCGTCGGGGATCAGCAGCTCGCAGATGGCCAGCCGAAGCGCCAGATAGAGCTGGTCCACGGTGCCGCCGCTGAGATAGGACAGCGGACGGAAAACCGCGCTGTCGGCGGGGTGGACCATGACGTGCAGATTCCGGTCCAGCTGGATCTTGTCGTATTTCCCGCCGGTGAGCCTGGAAAACAGCTCGCCGGTTTTCTGGCACAGCACGGGTGCGAAGCGGGCGCGCAGATTCTCGTCCGCCTCCATCAAGGCCCGGCGGGCCAGCCGAAGGGCCGCGTAGCGCTCCTCCATGCGCTGAATCATCTGATCCAGGGCGTCGCGCTGGGCTTCGATCTCCGCGGGGTCTCCCATCTGCCCGACGGCGCCGGAGAGCTTGTCGGCCTTGGAGGCGGTCTCCTCGATCTGACGGTCCAGCTCCTCGAGGCGCTTCTGCTCGGTCTCCCGGTCGCGGTCCGCGAAGCGGGACGCGTCGGGGAGCGGCTCCTGCGGCTCGCCCACGGCGAAGCGGAGCTCATCAAGCTGCTCCTGCCGCTGCTGCTCCAGCAGCCGGGCCTGGGCCAGAGACTGCCGGGACTGCCGGGCCTCCTGGAAGAGGAGGGCGGCCTTCTCGTCGCTGCCGCTGCCGGGCATCAGCTGCTCCAGCCGCTCAAAGACCGCGCTGCGGCGGTCGGCCAGCGCTTCCAGCTCCCTGCGCTTGGCAGCCTCGCCGGAATCCTGCGCCAACTCCCGTTCGCGTTCCTCCAGCCCGTTGATATAGGCGATGCCGCGAATCACGACGCCCCGGGGATTCTTGGCCCCGTACTGCAGCAGAATGGCGCGGGAGCGCTTCTGCAGCTCCAGATAGGCGTCCTTGCGGCGGTTGAAATCCACGCGCTGCCAGATCCAGAGCCCCAGCCCTGTCAGGGCGAGGGCGACGCCGGCGATCACCAGCGGCAGCAGCTTGGTAAACGAGCCCGCGAAGCCGATCCCGAGACCGGCAAGGATCATGAGATACCAGGGCAGCGCGGTCTTCCGCCTGGGCCGCTTCGCGTCGCGGGCCTCCTGGACCAGCGTGGCGTCGGCGGCGGCCTTGTCGTGGGCCTCCTTGGGGCCCATGCGCTCGAAGATCGGGTCCGGCTCCGGCAGCTCCAGCTCGGAAATGCTCAGGCCCTCCTCCAGGGCGACCCGCTGCAGCTCCGTCTGCAGCTGCTGCAGCTCCGCTTCGAGCTCCTGCAGCAGGCTTTCGTCGGGCAGCTCCGCGCAGACGGACTCCCAGCCCTCCCGGTCCTCCCGGGCCTCAGCCAGGGCGGCCTCCGCGGCGCTGACGCGGTTCATCCGCTCCTGCCGGTCCAGGGCGTCCAGACCGCCCAGAACCTCGCGGCATTCCTCCCGCTGCGCTTTGAGTTCGGTGAGCTCCGCCTGCAGCGCCTCCAGCTGACGCCTGCTTCGCTCGATTTCCGCCAGTCTGGCAGCCGCGTCCGCCCGGGCCTGCTCGGCGCGGGGCAGGGCGCCGCTGCGGTTGTGCCGGAGGGCGATCTGCTGCTTTTTCAGCTTCTCGTCGACCTCCGCGTAGGCGTAATCCTCGTTGCCTGCGGTCACAAGTCCGCTCAACCGCCGCTCCAGCAGGGCGTCGGCGGAGACGGAAATCCGCTGCTGGCGCAAATAGGCGCTGCGGGCAAAGACCGCGGCCTCCACGCCCAGCAGAGTCTGTCCGCAGGTTCTGCCGGTCAGATCCTCCCGAGGCGTGCCGGTGCCGCTGTCCCAGGCCCGGAAATCCCCCATGGGCGAGCTCTCGCTGCGGCGCTCAATGGTGACGGAGCGGCCGTTTGCCAGCAGCTCCAGCGTACCGGCCATGGGCTTGCCGTTCCAGGGCTGGAATTTCACCTTGTCCGGCAGGCGGCCGGCCTTGACGCGGTCCTTGGTGTCCACGCCGTAGAGCATGGCCAGCAGGAAGGCCAGCCAGGTGGATTTTCCGGCCTCGTTGTCGCCGCTGATGACGTTCAGCCCGGGCCGGAGCACCAGCTCCCGGTCGTTCAGCTTGCCGAAGCTGGCGCGCATGCGTTGGATAATCACAGCTCCGGCACCTCCCGTCCTTCCATTACGGCCACCCCCAGCCGGGCGGCCTCAGCCACGAGACGGCGCGCGTCCCGGTCTGTGTCGGCGTCATAGCATTCCTTCAGCTGGCGCAGGAATTCGCCCTTCAGGCTGTCCTCGCCGGCGTCCTTCCAAAGCTCCAGCGGGGGCAGGGTCTCGTCGATCAGCTCCAGCGCGTAAAAGCGCGAATCCAGCGCCGCGTGCAGCTGATCCGGGTCCGGCGTCGGACAGTCTCCCACCAGCCGGATCCGATAGAGGTCCCGCTCCGTCTTCTCGGGCAGGGCCGCCTGAATCGCGGCCAGGGGATCGCCCTCCACGCGGACCGTCAGGGATTCGTAGACTCTGGCGCCCAAATCCACGGGGAAGAGGCGGCAGCCGTTCTCGTCCAGCTCCGCATAGACCGCGCCCTTGGGACCGGTCTCGTCGAAGCCCCGGCCCATGGCGCAGCCGGGGTTCACCACGGTGGTTTTCCCCACGACGCGCTCCTGGCGGCGGTGGACGTGGCCCAGGGCCAGATAGTTGACGCCGGAGGCCGCGATCTGCTCCTCCGAGATGGGATTGTAGCGGGAGTTCGGGTCGTCCAGGGTTCCGTGGATCACCAGCACCGAGAGCGCGCCGTCGTCCGCCGCGGAAAAGCCCTCCAGCAGGCTCCCGGCATGGGGCTCGGTGAAGGCCGCGCCGTAGACGGTCACGGCGGGCTGCTCCAGCCGGACGGCCTCCGGAGCCGTGGAGCGGAAAACGTGGACGTTGTCCGGCCAGGAGAGGGTGGCGTAGGGGGAGCCGGGCGACCAGGGATCGTGGTTGCCGGGGGCGATAAAGACCTGCGCCCGAAGTCCGCCCAGGGCTTCGCAGAGCAGCTCCGCGGTCTCCTGATAGATCTGGTCGGAATCAAAGAGATCGCCGGCGAGGAGCAGAAGGTGGCAGCTCCGCAGACTGCATTCGTCGGCCAGCTGCCGGACGATCTGCCGCTGCTCCTCCCGACGCTGGGCGGACTGCTCCGGCGGCAGGGAGGCGAAGGGACTGTCCAGATGAAGGTCAGCGGCGTGCAGGATTCTGATCATAATAGCAGATCCTTTCCGTGTGTGTACAGATTCCGGTTTTTGCGTCAAGGGTAAAGAGGACGCTCTCCAATTTGCACGGTCCCTCGGGGACCTCGTAGCGGCTGTTCAGACCGCCTCGGAAGGTCGCGATGGACTGCTCGACGCGAACGCCGATCACCGAGTGGATCGGCCCGGTCATGCCCAGGTCCGTCACGTAGCCGGTTCCACCGGGAAGGATCTGGTCGTCCGCGGTGGGGACGTGGGTGTGGGTGCCCCAGAGGGCCGAAACCTTCCCGTCCAGGTGGTAGCCCAGAGCCAGCTTTTCAGACGTGGCCTCGGCGTGGAAATCCACCAGAATGAGCCGGGTGTCCAGCTCCTTCAGCAGGCGCTCGGCCAGCAGAAAGGGATTGTCCGGCCCGAAATTCATGCCGCAGCGGCCGATCAGGTTCAGCACGGCCACGCGCCCGGCCCGGGTGTCGTAGACGCCCAGACCCCGGCCGGGAAAGAGGGGAGAGTCGTTGGCGGGGCGCAGGATGAAGCGGCTTTCGTCCAGATAGGAGGCGATCTCCCTCCGGTTGTAGCTGTGGTTGCCCAGGGTGATCACGTCGGCGCCCGCGTCCAGCATTGCTTCCGCCTGCTTCGGGGTCAGCCCCACGCCGGAGGCATTTTCTCCGTTCACAACGCAGAAATCCACGGCGTGCTCCCGCCGGAGCCGCCGCAGCTCACGCTGCAGCAGCCGCAGACCCGGCGCGCCGCAGACGTCGCCCACGGCCAGTACCCGCAGCTCCATCGGCCGACACCCCCTTCGTTATTTTTCCAAACTATTATACGCCGTATTTCGTCAAAAAGCAACGATTATTTCGTGGGGCGTCCGGCTTTGCGCGGCGTTCAAAGAATCTCTCCGAAGTTTTTACAAATTGTTCACCGATTTCGCCGTGTCGGCGTTATAATAAAGGACAGAAAATGACACGACAGAAGAGAGGAGGCCGACTTATGGCAATCAAAATCCTGATCGTGGAAGACGACAACAACATTGCCGATCTGCTTCGGCTGTATCTGGAAAAGGAAAATTACGAGGTGGCCATCGCCTCCGACGGCGGCAAGGGCGTCGAGCTGTTCCGTCGCTTCCAGCCGGACCTGGTCCTGCTGGACCTGATGCTGCCGGTGCTGGACGGCTGGAGCGTCTGCCGGACCATCCGCGCCGAGTCCAAGACGCCGGTCATCATGCTGACCGCCAAGGGCGAGACCGACGACAAGGTCAACGGCCTGCGTCAGGGGGCGGACGACTATATCACCAAGCCCTTCGAGATGCAGGAGGTCCTGGCCCGGATCGAGGCCGTGCTGCGCCGCTCCGGCAGCAGACTGGAGAAAAACAGCAAGCGCCTGGTCTTCGACAAGCTGATTATCGACATGGACTCCTTCGAGCTCACGGTGGACGGCAAGAAGATTCCCACCCCGCCCAAGGAAATGGAGCTGCTCTACCACCTGGCCTCCACGCCCAACCGGGTCTACCAGCGCAACAAGCTGCTGGACGAGGTCTGGGGCTTTGACTATTTTGGCGACACCCGCACCGTGGACGTCCACATCAAGCGCCTGCGCGAAAAGCTGGAGGGCGTGTCCGACCAGTGGTCTCTCAAGACCGTCTGGGGCGTGGGCTACAAGTTTGAGGTGGTATAGGCCGTGAAACGCAGCTTCGGCGGGCAGATCACGCTCACTGTCTGCCTGATCTTTCTCACGCTGATTCTTCTGAGCACGGCCACCCAGCTGCTCTACAAGGGCCTGACGGTGGACATGATGGAGGAAGACGTGACGGCCGCCGCTGACGCCGCCGCCGGCATGACGGAGCTCTTCTCCACGGGCGAGCTGCGCAGCGCCCAGCAGCTCCGGGTCCAGCTCAACTACACGGCCCGGGCCACGGGCGACGACGTGCTGGTCTGCGACGAGAGCGGCGTCGTCATTGCCTGCTCCTGCGGCCCGCAGAGCTGCGACCACCTTGGCTGGCAGCTGGACCGGACGCTGATCGACAGCGTTCCCGTGGGCCAGACCGCCTTTCGCCGCAGCCTGAACCTGGGCTGCTACGGCGAAGCGCGGATGGCGGTCCTGCGCTGCCTCCAGTCCAAGGACGGCGCGCTCCGCTTCGTGCTGAGCTCCCGCTCCGCCGCCGAGGTGAGCCGCCGTCTGGCGGAGGCGATCCGGCTGAACGTCCTGGTGGTGTTCGTGGTGATGCTGCTGGCGATTCCGGTGGTCTGGTTCATCCTCCAGCGGCAGATGAAGCCCATCAAGCAGATGACCGCCGCTGCCCGGCGCATGGCCCACGGCCAGATGGACGTCCGGGTGGACGCCAACGCCACCGATACCGCCGAGCTCAACGAGCTGGCCCTGGCCTTCAACAATATGGCCCAGGCCCTGGCGAAATCCGAGCAGAAGCGGCAGGAGTTCGTAGCCAACGTGAGCCATGAGCTCAAAACCCCCATGACCACCATCTCCGGTTATATGGACGGGATGCTGGACGGGACCATTCCCCCGGAGCAGTATCCCAAGTATATGGAGATCATCTCCGGCGAGGTCAAGCGGCTGTCCCGCCTGGTCCGCTCCATGCTGGAGATCTCCCGCATCCAGGACCAGGGCGTCTCCCCGGAGCGCAAGCGGAGCTTCGACCTCTGCCAGACTGTGGGGGAGGTGCTGCTGAGCTTTGAGCAGAAGATCAACGCCAAGCACCTGGAGGTGGAGACCGAGCTGCCGGACCAGGGCGCCAGAACCCTGGCGGACCCCGACGCCGTCACGCAGGTGGTATACAATCTGATCGACAACGCGGTAAAATTCTGCGCCGAGGGCGGCACGCTGGGCCTGAAAATCGCCCAGACCAAGACCGGCAAGTATCTGGTCTCCGTTTCCAACACCGGCCAGACCATCCCGCCCGAGGAGCTGCCCCTGGTCTTTGACCGCTTCCACAAAACGGACAAAAGCCGCTCCGCGGACCGGGACGGCTGGGGCCTGGGGCTGTATATCGTGAAGACCATCATTCTCAGCCATGAGGAGGACGTCTACGTCACAAGCCGCGACGGCGTGACGGAGTTCTCCTTCACCATGCCCAGGCTGACCGGCTGAGCCAGGGGGGCAGGCGCCCGCCCGCCCCAAATCCCAAAGCGTATCATTCCGAAAAGGAGGTGCAGATATGGACGACAAACGGACTCCGATGGAGGCCGAGGTGCTGGAAATGCCGCAGCAGGCGGCCAGCTGTCCCGAGGACTTTTACGGGACCTCCGCAAAGCCCTGTCCCCGGCGCAGCCACGCCTGGGCCTGGATCTGCGTGGGTCTGTCCGTCATCGCGCTCTGCACCTTCAGCGTCGTGGCGGCCATCCGCCACGTCCGGCTGGAAAAGCGGGACGGAAACTGGAGCCTCTCCATGCAGGATACCGAGGCGACCGCGGAAACCGGCGACGCGATCCGGGATCTGGACGCCGCCGGCAGCAGGGATTACGTCCCCATGCGGGGCGGCAGCGGCAGCATCCGGCTCTCTACGGAGGAGGGGACGGGGGAGAGCCTGACGCCCGCCGCCGTGTACGCCCGGGTCTCGCCCGCCGTGGTGAGCATTCAGGCGGAGTCCTACTACGGTACCGAGAGCTGCACCGGCGTGGTGCTGACGGCCGACGGCTATATTCTCTCGGCGGCCCAGAGCCTGGGCAGCGCCGCCTCCATCAGCGTCAGCTTTTCCGACGGCGCCGCCATGAGCGCCGAGCGGGTGGGGGAGGACCGGGTCTCCGGCGTCTGCCTTCTGAAGGTGGAGGCCTCCGGCCTGCAGACCGTCAGCTTTGCCGCCGACGGGAAAACCTCCGTGGGCCAGGGCGTCTACTGCCTCTGCAATCCCTACGGCAACCGGATTCCCAACGTGTTCTGCAGCGGCATGCTGTCCGTCAGCCGGAGCGTGGAGCTGTCCGGCAGGGACTTTGAGCTGCTGCAGGCTGCGGTCCAGCCGCAAAGCCCGGGCTATGGCTGCCCCATTCTGGATGCCCAGGGCCGGGTTCTGGGCCTCACCACCCCCATCGGACGCCGCCTCGTCTCCGGCGAGGACCCCTGCTTTGCGCTCAGCGCCGCCGATCTGGAGCAGCTCGTCGCCGACCTGGCAGACAGCTCCGTGTCGTACAGCAGCTGGCTTGGCCTGCAGGTCTCGGAGATTCCGGAGGATTATTACCTCTTCTGCGGCTTCCCAAGCCGGCTCTGGATCGACGAAATCGAAGCGGGGAGTCCGGCGGACGGCGTGCTGAAGCAGTTCGACGTCGTCACCGCCGTGGACGGCGTGGACGTCAGCAGCGCCGCGGAGTTCGAGGCGCAGATCGCGGCCCGCAGCGAGGGCGACTGGGTCTGGCTCACGATCTACCGAAGCGGAAAATGGTACAGAATTCATTTGCCCGTGCTGGCAAGATAAGCGAAAGGCGAAGCCCGGGAGGCTTCGCCTTTTCTCTTTCGCACGCGGCCGCGGCCCACGGCATACGATGGGGCGAAAGGTGGTGCGCAGCATGAATCTGCAAACGGAACGGGAGATTTGGAGCCGCGTGAAGGGACCCGGCGGGATTGCCGCGGAGGAAGCGCTGCTGCCCGAGCGCCTGGAAGCGCTGATTTCAGAGGAACGGAGCCTGGCCGCCTCCCTGCGAAGCCTGACGCCCCGGCTGCGGGGGCCGCAGCGGGGCGAGCTGACGCGGATTGCGGCGCGGGCGGAGGGCAGGGCCCGGGCGCTCACGACGCTGCACTATCTGCTGAGCGGCAGGCGGCTGCGATTGCAGCCGCCCCGCCCGAACAAGCCCGGCCCCCTGCCGGAGGAGCTGCGGGAGCTCTGTCTGAGGACCCGAAGGAGCGTCCGGGCCTACGAGGCCCTGGGGCGGGAGTTTTCCGCCTGTGAGGAGGACTTCGCCCGATACGGGGACCAGACCCGGGCCGACGTCCGCAGCATGACCGGCCTGCTGGAACAACAGCTTCGCCGGCCGCGGTAAATTCGGATTTGTCGGGCTCTTGCGTAGGGCGGCCTGACCCCAGGCCGCCGCCGTCACGCTGGCGGTTATCGCGGCGGCCAGGGGTCTGGCCGCCCTACGCAGCATCTCGTCAAATCCCGATTTTGTAAAATCTTTTCAATCCTACGAAATAATGCTTTGTTTATGAAAAGTTTTGTGATATAATAAACTGAAAACGCGAGCACTTGATCCGGATCGGATCATCAGAAAGGAATTACCATGGGACTCATCACCAAACTGTTTGGAACAAGCTCGGAGCGCGAGGTCAAAAAGCTCCGACCCATTGTCGATAAAATCGAAGCCCTGGAGCCGTCCATGCAGGCCCTCTCCGACGAGGCTCTCCGCGGAAAGACCGCGGAGCTCCGCACCCGCCTGGAGCGGGGCGAGACGCTGGACGATATCCTGCCCGAGGCCTTCGCGGCGGTCCGCGAGGCGGCCTTCCGGGTCCTCGGCATGCGGCCCTACCGGGTCCAGCTCATCGGCGGCATCATCCTCCACCAGGGGCGCATCGCCGAGATGAAGACCGGCGAGGGCAAGACGCTCGTCGCCATCCTGCCCGCCTACCTGAACGCCCTGACCGGCGAGGGCGTCCACATCGTCACCGTCAACGACTATCTGGCCAAGCGCGACTCCGAATGGATGGGCAAGGTTTACCGCTACATGGGCCTCTCCGTGGGCCTCATCATCCACGACATGAGCCCCGACGAGCGCCGCCGGGCCTATGCCGCCGATATCACCTACTGCACCAACAACGAGCTGGGCTTCGACTACCTGCGGGACAATATGGCCCTCTATAAGCGGGACCAGGTCCAGCGGGGCCACAGCTTTGCCATCGTGGACGAGGTGGACTCCATCCTGATCGACGAGGCCCGGACCCCGCTGATCATCTCCGGCAAGGGCGACGAGAGCTCCAAGCTCTACGAGATGGCGGATTTCTTCGTCTCCCGCCTGAAAAAGAAGGTCTACGCCACCACCGACGACAAGCAGACCCACGACGACGACGACTGCGACTACTACGTGGACGAGAAGGACCGTTCGGTTCAGCTCACCGCCGCCGGCATCAAGAAGGCGGAGCAGTACTTCAACGTGGAGAACCTGGCGGATATGGAGAACTCCACCCTCTCCCACCACATCAACCAGGCCATGCGGGCCCGCGGCATCATGAAGCGGGACGTGGACTACGTGGTCAAGGAGGGCCAGGTCATCATCGTGGACGAGGCCACGGGCCGCCTCATGTACGGCCGCCGCTACAACGAGGGCCTGCACCAGGCCATCGAGGCCAAGGAGGGCGTCCAGGTGGAGAGCGAGAGCAAGACCCTGGCTACCATCACCTTCCAGAATTTCTTCCGCCTCTACAAGAAGCTCTCCGGCATGACGGGCACCGCCATGACCGAGCAGGAGGAATTCAACGGGATCTACGCCCTGGACGTGGTGGAGATCCCCACCAACAAGCCCGTGATCCGCATCGACTACCCCGACGTGGTCTACAAGACCGAGCCGGGGAAGCTGCGGGCCGTGATTCGCCAGATCGTGGAGTGCCACGCCAAGGGCCAGCCGGTGCTGGTGGGCACCATTTCCATCGAGAAATCCGAGCTGCTCTCCAAGCTGCTGAAGCGGGAGAACATCCCCCACGTGGTGCTGAACGCCAAGTTCCACGAGAAGGAGGCCGAGATCGTCGCCCAGGCCGGCAAGCTGGGGGCCGTGACGATCTCCACCAACATGGCGGGCCGCGGCACCGATATTGTGCTGGGCGGCAACCCGGAGTATATGGCCCTGGCCGAGCTCCGCAAGCGGGAGGACATGACCGAGGAGCTGCTGATGGAGGCCAACGCCTACTCCGAGACCTCGGATCCCGCCATTCTGGCGGTCCGGGCGGACTTCAGCGCCCTCTACCAGCAATATAAACAGATCACCGACGCCGAGGCGGAGAAGGTCAAGGCGGTGGGCGGCCTCTTCATCGTGGGCACCGAGCGCCACGAGTCCCGCCGCATCGACAATCAGCTCCGCGGCCGTTCCGGCCGTCAGGGCGACCCCGGCGCGAGCCGCTTCTATCTGTCCATGCAGGACGACGTCATGCGGCTCTTCGGCTCCGAGCGCATCATGGGCATGATGGAGACCCTGGGCATCGACGAGGACACTCCCATCGACGCCAAGATTCTCTCCGGTGCCATCGAGAACGCCCAGAAGACCGTGGAAAGCCGCAACTTCCAGGCCCGTAAAAACGTGCTGGAATATGACGACGTGATGAACACCCAGCGCAAGGTCATCTACGAGCAGCGCATGCAGGTGCTCAACGGCGAGGATCTGCAGAAGAACATTGAGGCCATGATGCGCTACGTGGTGGACTCCGAGGTGGAAAGCAGCTTCGGCCAGTCCAATTACGTGGAGGACGCCGCCCAGATGCAGGAGCTGATCTCCCACTTCGAGGGCAAGTACGTGGCCCCCGGCGCCTGGATTCCCACCCGGGAGGAGATCGACAAGCTGGAGAAGGACGACGTCAAGGAGCGTATTTTCCGGCTGATGCAGGAGGCCTACGCCGCCAGGGAGGCCGAGTACGGCGCCGAGACCATGCGGGAGCTGGAGCGGGTCATCACCCTGCGGGTGGTGGACGAGTACTGGATGGACAACATCGACGCCATGACCGATCTGCGCCAGGGCATCTCCCTGCGCTCCTACGGCCAGGTGGACCCGGTCGTGGAGTACAAGCGCGAGGGCTATGCCATGTTCGAGGGCATGATCAACGCCATCAAGGAGGAGACGGTCCGCCGCCTCTTCTCCGTCCGCATCCGCTCCGACAAGGATATGGAGCGCAAGAAGGTGGCCACCGTCACCGGCACCGGCGGCGGGGACAAGACCGTCAAGCGTCAGCCCGTGGTGAAGAAGATCAAGGTCGGCCCCAACGATCCCTGCCCCTGCGGCTCCGGCAAGAAGTACAAGAAGTGCTGCCGGGACAAGGACCTGGGCCGCGTGACAGGGGACAGTTGACAAGTGACAGGTGACAAGTATGCTGCGTGTAGCGGCGCACAGTGTGCGCCGCCTCCACGCCCGTAGGGACAAGCATTGCTTGTCCGCCGTACCCCGCCCGGACAAGGCATCAGGGATCAGGCATCAGGCATCAGGGGACGGGGGATGCGGTGTCCGCCCGAGGCAGACGCCCGCCCGCAACGGCGCACGGCCCTCCGTCCCTTCCGTAGGGGCCGGGTTCCCCGGCCCGCGGTTCACCGCCCGTAGGGACAAGCATTGCTTGTCCGCCGCCTCCCGCATGTACATGTGAATCGTGTATCGCAAAGCAGAAGGAGATCCGTAACAAATGAATGCCCTGTCTGGATTGGAAAACCTTCTTGTTATTTTAGGCATTGCCGGTTTCTTCATTGCGCCGATAGCCTGGGTCGTATTCATCGTATCCTGTTTTCGAGCGAAAAATTCTTATTCCGAATCCACAAGAAAGCGCCGTCGCATCATTCGGACGGTCAGCCTGATCGTTGCGATCCTTTTCACGATTCTTGTTCTTATCTTCATCTTTGCGATGTCAAACGGTGAAGGCGGTGTCCCGCTTCCGACAAATCTTTCTTGATTTTCAAACTGCAATTTGAAAATCTCCAAAACTCTTAACGCTTCGTT
Source organism: Oscillospiraceae bacterium (assembly GCA_017519005.1). Classification (GTDB taxonomy): domain Bacteria; phylum Bacillota; class Clostridia; order Oscillospirales; family Oscillospiraceae; genus JAFRPC01. The sequence continues at coordinate 19,239 of JAFWTG010000103.1, forward strand.
GAACCTGGAGGCGCCTATGACCTTCCGCGAAATCGACATGAGCAGCTATCCCCGCAAGGCCCACTACGACCATTTCCGCCATCTGCCCAACCCCCACGTCGGCGTGACCGCGGACGTGGACGTGACGGAGCTGGTGCGGGTCTGCAAGGAAAACGGCTGGTCCTTCTATCTGGCCTTCATCCGGGTCGCGGCCCTGGCGGCCAACGCGGTGCCGGAGCTGCGGCGGCGGCTGAAGGGGGAGGGGATCGTGGAGTACGACGTCTGCGGGACCTCCCACGTCGAGCTGCTGGAGGATGGAACCTACTGCTACTGCACCCTGCGCCACGATCCGGCCCAGAGCTGGGCAGATTATATGGCCTGCGCCGCCGCCGAGCGGGACAGGGCCCGATCCGGGGCCTCCATCGAGGAGGACGAGGACGTGGACAGCCTGCTGTTCATCACCTCTCTGCCCTGGCTGCATTACTCCGCCTTCGTCCAGCCCACGGGAGGGGCCGACGACTGCAACCCCCGCATTTCCTGGGGCCGCTACGCCCCGGACCATCGGGGCAGGCTTCTGCTGCCCCTGACCCTGCTCTGCCACCATTCCCTGGTGGACGGCCTCCAGATGGCCGCCTTCTTCCGAACGGTGGACGAGCTGCTGAGCGCCAAATTAATCTGAAAGAAAAGGGAGGAATCCTTTATGTTCCACTCGCATTACAATCCGGAATATCTGACCTCCGATATCATCACCGGGGAGGCGGTCCACGCGTTCGGCACCCGGCGGGGCGGCGTCTCCACCGGAATCTTTGAGTCTCTGAACCTGGGCCTCAGCCGGGGCGACGACCCGGAGCATCTCTATGAAAACTACCGCCGCCTGGGCGCCGCCGTGGGCTTCACGCCGGAGCAGACGGTGCTGGTCCACCATGCCCACAGTGCCAGAGTGGATCGGATGGGCAAGCAGGACCGGGGCATGGGGCTGCTCTTCCCCCAGAAGGAGTACCAGGACGGCCTGTATACCAACGAACCGGGCGTGGCCCTGGTGGTCTTCACCGCCGACTGCACGCCGATCCTGCTGCACGATCCCGTGAAGCACGTGGTGGCCGCGGTCCACTCCGGCTGGCTCGGCACCGCCAAGGGCATCGTTGCCAACTGCGTCAACGCCCTGATCCGGGACTTTGGCTGCAATCCAGCGGACGTTGAGGCCGCCATTGGCCCCAGCATCGGCTCCTGCTGCTTTGAGACCGACCGGGACGTCCCCGAGGCCATGGTCAAGGCCCTGGGTCCCGAGGCTGAGCCGCTGAGCTTCATCACCCATGAGGGGGCTCCGGAGGGCAAATTCTTCCCGGACGTCAAAGCGATCAACGTGCTCTGGCTGCACCGTTGCGGCGTGAAGAAAATCGACGTCTGCGAGGAATGCACCAAGTGCCGGCCCGATCGCTTCTGGTCCCACCGGGTCAACGGCGTGAAGCGCGGCAACATGGGCAACGTCATCATGCTCAAAGAAGAATAGGAGCGATCCGCTTGAAACGCCTGCTTTGCCTGCTGCTCTGTCTGCTGCTCTGCCTGGCCCTCTCTGCCTGCGGCTGGACGACGCCGGGGGCGGAGTCCAGCACCGAGCCCGCCGAGACGGAGTCCCACCCCAACAATCTGAACCCGGGGACGCCGAAGCCCAAGGGCTTCGGTCTGGCCTACGTGCCGGAGTACGGCTTCAACCCCTATTCCTGCACCTGCCTGACCAACCGGCCGGTCTTCTCCCTGGTCTATGAGAGTCTCTTCGTGCTGAGCAACAGCTTCCAGCCGGAGCCGGTGCTCTGCGAACGCTTCGCCGTGTCCGAGACGGGAAGAAGCTGCCTCATCACCGTCTGCGACGGCGTCTGCTTCTCCGACGGCAGCCCGCTCACGGCCCGGGACGCCGCCGCTTCCCTGGAGGCCGCCCGCGGCTCCGACTACTACGGCACCCGCTTTTCCAAGGTCCAGAGCTTCACAGCCAAGGACGACCGAACCCTGGAAATCACCCTCTACAAGGCCTATGAAAACCTGCCCCTGCTGCTGGACGTTCCCATCGTCAAGGCGGGGACGGAGGGCGACGCCCGCCCGCTGGGCTCCGGCCCCTACGCCTTTTCCGAGGCGGACGGGACCCTCTGCCTGCGCCGCAGCCAGTCCTGGTGGCAGGACGAGCGGGCCCCCGTGGAATACGACACCATTCTGCTCAGCGCCTGCAAGGACCCCACCGCGGTCCGGGACAGCTTCGAGTTCGGCAGCACCGCGCTGGTCTGCGCGGATCTGAACGCCCCCAACGCCGTGGGCTACCGCTGCGACTACGAGCTCTGGGACAGCCCCACCACCACCATGCTCTACCTGGGCTTCAACACCACCGGCGGCGTCTTTTACCAGCGGGAGCTCCGGGCCGCCGTCACCCACCTGATCGACCGGGACGCGCTGATCGCCTCGGTCTACAAGGGCTTCGGCCAGGCGGCCTGTCTGCCCTGCGCGCCGGCCAGCCCCCTTTACGACGAGGAGCTGGCGCAGAGCTACGGCTATGACCCGGCGGCCTTCACCCAGGCGCTGAATGCGTCCACCTTCGCCGAGGGCTTCGTGGGGAGTCTGATCGTCTCCGCCGCGGACCCTGCCCGGGTGGAGCTGGCCCGCCGGATCGCGGAGACCCTGACGGAGGCCGGCCTGCCCTTTGAGGCCAGGACCTTCGACGACCAGAGCTATCGCTACCGCCTCAATTCGGGGCAGTATGACCTGTTCATCGGGGAGGTCCGCCTGTCCGGAACCTTCGATCTGACCGAGTTCTTCAAGGCCTACGGCAGCCTCTGCTTCGGCGGCATCCGCAGCCCCGGCATGGAGCAGCTCTGTTACGACTCGCTGGAGAACTCCGGCAACTGCTACGACCTCTACCGCGGCGTCATGGAGAACGCCTATTTCTGCCCCCTGTTCTTCCGCTCCAACGCGGTTATGGCCAACCGGGGCGTCATCGGCAGCCTCCAGCCCGCCGTGGATTACGTCTTCCATCTGGCCGGCGGCCGGACCCTGGCGGACGCCAGCGTATCCTACGAGGAAATGACCGATCAGCCGGAGACGAACCCGGAGGAAACGGGCGAAACAACGGAAACGGAGGTGCTCCCATGAGCCGTGCCGATCAAGTTTACATCGAGACCTGCAGACGCATCCTCTCCGAGGGCTTCCGGGACGACGCGCTGCCTGTCCGGCCCCACTGGGAGGACGGCGCCCCCGCCCACACGGTCAAGCTCTTCGGCGTGGTGAACCGCTATGACCTGCAGCAGGAGTTCCCGCTGATGACCCTGCGCCGGACCTACTGGAAGTCCGCCATCGATGAGCTGCTCTGGATCTGGCAGAAGAAGTCCAACCGGGTGGCGGAGCTGGGCAGCCATATCTGGGACGCCTGGGCCGACGAAAACGGCACCATCGGCAAGGCCTACGGCTGGCAGCTGGCCCAGAAGCACCACTACCCGGAGGGCGACTTCGACCAGGTGGACCGGGTGCTCTACGACCTGAAGCACAATCCCCAGAGCCGCCGCATCCTGACGAGCATGTACAACTTCGCGGACCTGCATGAGATGGCGCTCTATCCCTGCGCCTGGTCCATGACCTTCAACGTGACCGGAAGAAAGCTCAATGCCATCCTCAACCAGCGCTCCCAGGACATGCTGACCGCCAACAACTGGAACGTGGTGCAGTATGCCGCTCTGGTCCTGATGTTCGCCCAGGTCTCCGGCCTGGAGCCCGGCGAGCTGGTCCACGTCATCGCCGACTGCCACATCTACGACCGCCATATCCCCATGGTGGAGGAGATGATCGAAAAAGAGCCGCTTCCGGCTCCGCGGGTCACGCTGGATCCGAAGGTCACGGACTTCTACGCTTTCACCAAAGACAGCTTTACCGTGGAGAATTACCAATTCCATCCCTTTGAACACCAGATCCCGGTTGCGATCTGACCGGCAATTAAACACATTCGAACGGGGAATATATCCGGGCTCTGTACTGCGTGCGAGCGGTGCCTGAACTCGAAGAGTCACGAAGTATGCCTGATGCCTGATCCCTGATGCCTAAAAAACAGGAGAAATACATGAACGCCATTGTCAACGTCACCCCCCAGTGGGGCATCGGAAAGAACGGCAAGCTGCTGGTGTCCATCCCCACGGACCTGCAGCGCTTCCGCGAGCTGACCATCCATAAGACCGTCATCTACGGCCGCAAGACCCTGGAGACCTTTCCGGGCGCCCGTCCCCTCCGGGACCGGGAGAACGTCATCCTGACCCGGGACAAGGACTTCAGCGCGGAGGACGCCATCATCTGCCACGATCTGGACGAGCTGAAGAGCGTCCTGCGGGACCGCTACAGCGAGAATCTCTGGGTCATCGGCGGCGAGAGCGTCTACAAGCTGCTGGTTCCCCACTGCGAGAAGGCCTACGTCACCTTCAGCTATACGGAGCTGAAGGCGGACAAGTTCTTCCCCAACCTGAACCGAAACGAAAACTGGTACGTCACCGCCATCCAGCCCACCCAGATCGAGGGCCGGACCCCCTTCCGCTTCGTGGAATACACGAACACGAAGCCCCTGCCCCTGTAAGCGCCATGCTGAACGTCGTACTGGTCGAGCCGGAAATCCCGCAGAACACCGGCAACATTTCCCGCACCTGCGCCGCCACCGGCAGCCGGCTCCATCTGATCAAGCCCCTGGGCTTCGATATCTCGGACCGGCAGCTCAAGCGGGCGGGGCTGGACTACTGGCATCTGCTGGACGTGCGGGTATATGAAAACCTGGAGGATTTCTTCTCCAAAAACAAGGTCGGCCAGCTGCGGCTCTTCTCCACCAAGGCCCCGCGGACCTACACGGAAGTTTCCTACGAGGACGAGTGCTATCTGGTCTTCGGCAAGGAGACGAAGGGCCTGCCCGAGGAGCTGCTCTACGCCCACCCCGCGGACTGCGTGCGGCTGCCCATGATCGCGGAGGCCCGCTCGCTGAACCTCTCCAACGCGGTGGCCGTGGGCGTTTTCGAGGCCCTGCGGCAGCTGGCCTTTCCACACCTGAAGGGCTGGGGGAAGATGAAACCGTAAACCCGTCCGCGCCTGCGGACAAACTATATAAAACGGAGGTTATTATGAACTACAACAAGAAATCCGTAGAAGACATCGACGTGAAGGGCAAGCGCGTGCTTTGCCGCTGCGACTTCAACGTTCCCACCAAGGAAGGCAAGATCACCTCTGACAAGCGCATCGTGGCTGCTCTGCCCACCATCAACTACCTGCGCGAGCATGGCGCCAAGGTCATCCTCTGCTCCCACATGGGCAAGCCCAAGGGCGAGTTCAAGCCCGAGCTGAGCCTGAAGGTCGTGGCCGACCGCCTGAGCGAGCTGCTGGGCGTCGAGGTCAAAATGTCCAAGGACGTGGCCGGCGAGGACGCCAAGCGCCTGGCCGCCGAGCTGAAGGACGGCGACGTGATGCTGCTGGAGAACACCCGCTTCATCAAGGGCGAGACCAAGAACGATCCCGAGCTGAGCAAGGCCCTGGCTGACCTGGCGGATATCTTCGTCAACGACGCCTTCGGCTCCGCCCACCGCGCCCACTCCTCCACCGCCGGCGTGGCCGATTATCTGCCCGCCGTCTGCGGCTTCCTGATCGCCAAGGAGGTCGGCATCATGGGCAAGGCTCTGGCCGATCCCGCCCGTCCCTTTGTCGCCATTCTGGGCGGCGCCAAGGTCTCCGACAAGCTGAACGTCATCAACAACCTGCTCGAGAAGGTCGATACCCTGATCATCGGCGGCGGCATGGCCTACACCTTCCTGGCCGCCAAGGGCTACAGCGTCGGCACCTCCTTGCTGGACGAGGAGAAGATCGACTACTGCCGCGACATGATGAAGAAGGCCGAGGAGAAGGGCGTCAAGCTGCTGCTCCCCATCGACACCGTAATCGCCAAGGAGTTCCCCAACCCCATCGACGGCCCCATCGAGGTCGAGACCGTCCCCTCCGACGCCATCCCCGAGGGCTTCATGGGCCTGGACATCGGCGAGAAGACCCGCGAGCTCTTTGCCGAGGCTGCCAAGTCCGCCAAGACCGTGGTCTGGAACGGCCCCATGGGCGTGTTTGAGAACCCCACCCTGGCCAAGGGTACCATCGCCGTGGCGCAGGCTCTGGCCGATTCCGAGGCCGTCACCATCGTGGGCGGCGGCGACTCCGCGGCTGCCTGCGAGCAGCTGGGCTTTGCCGACAAGATCACCCACATCTCCACCGGCGGCGGTGCCTCCCTGGAGTTCCTGGAGGGTCTGGAGCTGCCCGGCATCGCCTGCCTGCAGGACAAGTAAGTACGCTGTTTTTGTACAAAATAGACAAAAAAGACGCCCGGATTTTGTCCGGGCGTCTTGCATATTGTTCACAGCTTTTTCATAAAGCTGTGTTATAATAAACGCAGAACAGGAGCGTCCATCCGGACCTGGAAGGAGATCTGAATTATGAACATCCTGTTTTTCCTCACGCCGAAGGCGAACTGCGAGGTGTTATATGACGACGAATCCATCCGGGAGGCTCTGGAACGCATGGAGCTGTCCGGCTATGCCGCTCTTCCCATTATTCGCAAGGAGGACGGCGTTTATCAGGGAACGCTGACCGACGGCGATCTGCTCTGGGCGCTGAAGAACCGCTGCAATTTTGACCTCAAGGAGGCGCAGGCGCACGGCATTATGGAGATCGCCCACCGCAAGGACTATCTTCCGGTTTCCGTTTCCACCGACGTGAACGATCTGCTGCAGAAGGCGCTGGATCAGAACTTCGTTCCCGTGGTGGACGACCGCGACACCTTTATTGGCATTGTGACACGCAAGAGCATTCTGGCCCAGATCATCGCCGATCGCAGGCAGGCAACGCAAAGAGCCCGATAAACGGACAGAGAAAACCGGACGCTTCGGCGTCCGGTTTTCTCTGTCCGCGTCCGATTTCCGCGCTACCTTCCAGCTGCGTCCGTGCAGAACCAGGAAGGCTCCGGAACCAGAAGCCTGTCGTCGATCCGCTGGCCGCCCTCCAGCAGCACGACGGTCCGGATCTCCGGCATCGCCGCCAGGGTGGCGGAGACGGAGCGGATTGCCCGGCTGCGCGCCGGCTCCTCGGCCGGCAGCGTGTTTGCCGCCAGCTCCACCGTGCATACCCCGCGTTCCGTCCGAACGGAGAGCGGGACCGGCCGATCGGCGAAGGGCGCGGTCAGGCCATTGCGCTCCGTCCGCGTAAAGAGCGCCTGCAGCAGGGCGGTTTCCCGGGTGTCGCCGCCCCGGGCTCTGCAGCGGATGGTCACGCGGTGCAGGGCGCCGCCCGGATCCGGCAGACAGAGCACCGCGGCGAATTCCCCCAGCTCCTGGCGGATCGGCCCGACCACCGCGGAGTCGCGGATCCAGGGCTCGGAGAGATCCAGCCAGCGGTATTGGGAGAGCTCGCTGCCGGCGACGAAGAGCTTGACCCGGTCCACCTCCTTCAGCTCGCACAGGGAGTTCACCACGCTCAGCAGCGTCAGAAGCTCGCCCTGCTCGCTTTCCGGCCGGTTTGTAAAGAAATCGGCGTTGAAGTCCACGGTACACAGTCCGTTTTCCACGTTCACGTCCAGGTGCCGCGCCCCGGGGGGCAGCGCGGAGCGCAGGCCGACGCTCTGGGGCGCCTGCTCCAGGAGATCCAGAACCAGCTCCGGAAGCTCCCTGGAATCCGTCAGCGGAAGGCTCCGCTTTTCACTCACCAACAGCTCGCCCGTCTCGTCTGAAAAGTAGAGCGTCAGCTCCGTGTTCTCCCCGGTCAGGCCGCCGTCATAGAGCAGCAGGCTGCTCTCGGTCAGCGTGATTTCGTCCGCCTTGGCGCCGCCGGGCGTCCTGACGTAGATGTGAACCGACGCGACGCCCTCCAGGGCCAGGCCGGTTCTGGCGATACAGGCATAGCTCAGGCTGTGGTCGAAGGCGGCGGTGGAGAGGGCGCTGCGGGTCAGCCGGATTTCGAGGCGGTTTCCGCTGCGGTAGACGTCGCTCAGGCTGCAGTCCTTGGCAAAGGGGGCCGTCAGGTCCTCCCGCTCCGGTCCCTGAAAATAGATCTCAAACAGCTCCTTCAGCGACAGACCCGGGTTCAGGTCCCGGAGCTCCGCCCGGATGACGCCGTCCTCCGCGGCAAAGTCCGTCACAGCCGTTCGGTAGTAGAAGCTGACGGGATGGGTCATCGGCGCGCCGGGGGCGTCCCGGTCGCCGCAGCCGGAGAACAGCAGGAGGGCGGCCGGCAGGAGCAGAATCAACAGCAGACAGATACGCTTCATGACAGATCCTCCTCCGGCATGGGATAATAGGGGAAGCTCAGGCGGAAGCAGGAGCCGCCCCCCGGACGGTCCGTGACGGTGATGGAGCCCTCGTTGCGCAGGACCATATCCCGCACGATGGACAGGCCGAGGCCGGAGCCGCCGGCCTTGCGGGACCTGGCCTTGTCCACGCGGTAGAAGCGCTCGAAGATATGGGGCTTTTCCCCGTCCGGGATGCCGACGCCGCTGTCCTCCACGCAGATGAGCAGGCTGTCGCCCGCCACGTCTGTCCGGATGGCCACGAAGCCGCCCTCGGTGTTGTATTTGATGCCGTTCTCCGCCAGATTGAAGAGAATCTGATAGAGATCGTCCGCCGCGCTCAGTACGCCGCAGCCGGGCGGGCAGTCCAGCTCCAGGCGGACGCCCTGCTTGCGGGCCAGGGGGGTCAGCATCCGCAGCACCCGGTCGGCCACCGGCTCCAGAGCCGTCAGCTCCCGCTCCTCCACAGGCTGGGTATCGAGACGGGTGAGCTCCAGGAGCTTGGCGGAAAGGCGGGTGAGGCGGTCCGCCTCGTTGCCCACGTCGGCCACGAATTCCCGCATGGTGTCCGGGTCCATATCGTTCTGAAGGATGGAGTCCGTCAGCAGCTTGATGGAGGCCAGGGGGGTCTTCAGCTCGTGGGAGGCGTTGGAGACGAATTGCTTGCGCACCTCCTCGCTCTGATTCAGCCGCCGTGCCAGTTCGTTGAAGGCCTGACCCAGCCGGGCCACCTCGTCGTGTCCCCGTTCCGGCAGGCGCACGGAATAATCTCCGTCCTGCATCTTGCGGATGGAGACGAAGAGCTTGCCCATCCGCCGGGAGAAGACCAGGGCGAAGAGCAGGGAGACCAGCACCACCACGGCCTCCAGACCCACGGAGATCCACAGGATGGTCCGCTGCAGACCGGCGATCAGGGCCGCCTGGTCCGGGTCCCGCTCCAGCAGATAGACCGCGCCGATGATCCGGTTGTAGGCTACGATGGGCATGGCGGCCTTGGAGATGATGTACTCCGACTCATAGCGGATATAGACCGCGTCGCTGCCCGCCAGGGCCTCGGCCAGCTCCGGGTAGAGCACCAGCCGCAGGCTGCGGTTCTCGGGGTCCAGAGAGTCGTAGAGGCAGCGTCCGCCCCCGTCCGTCATCACGACGCGGGCGGTGTAGAGGTCCTGCACCGACTGCGCCGCCTCGCCCACTTTGTTGGCGTCCAGGGACTCCTGGTTGGAGAAGGAGGAGACGATCAGCTGGGCCTTGTCCAGAATCGCGTTTCGCTGGGCGGAGTAGGTGAGCTTGCGGATCATGATGGGCGCGTAGATATTCAGAAATAACAGCACCGCCGAGGTGATCAGCACGTAGGCCGCCGCATAGCGCAGCTGGGAGCTGCGCAGCAGCTGGCCGACCCGGGACTCATACCTTAAAATAGTAGCCAACTCCCCACTTCGTCATAATGTGCTCCGGGTTCGCGGGATTCCGTTCCAGCTTCTCGCGAATCCGGCGGATGTGGACGTCCACGGTCCGGATGTCGCTGCGGTAATCGTCGCCCCAGATGATGTCCAGCAGGTTCTCGCGGGAATAGACCCGGTTGGGGTTGCGGATCAGCAGCTCCACCAGATCGAACTCCTTGGCGGTCAGCTCCACCGGCACGCCGTTTTTGTAGGTGTTCCGGCTCTGGGAGTCCAGGGTGATGCTGCCGCGGACGATGCGGCTGTCAGCCGTACGGCTGGCCGTCCGCTTCAGGATGGCCCGAATGCGCGCCTTGAGCTCCAGAATGTTGAAGGGCTTGGTGAGGTAGTCGTCGGCCCCGCAGTCGAAGCCCAGCAGCTTGTCCATGTCCTCGGTCTTGGCCGTCAGCATGATGATGGGCACGTCCGAAAACTGACGGATGCGGCGGCAGGCCTCCAGACCGTCCATGATGGGCATCATCACGTCCAGCACGATCAGCCGGACCTCCGGGTCCTGGGCCAGGCGCACGGCGTCCATGCCGTTGGTCCCCGTCGCCACCTGATAGCCCTCGTTCTCCAGATTGTAGCTGATCCCCTTGACCAGCAGCTCCTCGTCGTCAATAATCAGTATTTTCATCGCGTTCCTCCACATAAATCAGATCCCGCAGCCCGGCGTAGACAGCCTCCCCGACGCCGTCCACCAGCATCAGCTCCGACGCGGAGCGAAAGCCGCCGTGCGCGCTGCGATAAGCAAGAATCCGTTCTGCCCGGGCCTGTCCGATTCCCGGCAGGCCCATCAATTCCTCCAGCGTCGCCGAGTTCAGGTCGAGCCGCGCCTGCGGCGCCTCCGGGGCCGGATCGGCCGCGGGGAGGCTCCGATCGACGGCCTGCGTCCCGGCCGGAGGACCGCTCCGGCTGCGCAGCGTCACGCCGGGCGCCGAGCGGCGTCCCAGCAGCCAGCCGCCCATGAGCAGCAGGCAGCAGAGCGCCAGGGCAGGGAAGACCAGCCTTTGCATTCTTTTCATGGCAAGTTCCCGTCCTTTCCGTTGACAAGCGGCGATTTTCTGCTATAATTCTACGTAGTACGGTATTTGCCGCCCGCGGACGCGGACATGCGGCCCGGGGCGCGTTCATATTATACCACAGCCCGGGCCGTCAGGGCAACTTTGAAATGAACAAAAATGGTGAAAACAATGAAAAAATATCGCGTGATGTCTTTGCTGCTGCTCTGCCTGCTGCTGCTGACGCTGTTCTCCGCGCCTGTGAGGGCCGCGGAACCCGCCACCAGCGAGCCCGTTCCCGAGACGGAGGCCCCCTGGGCCGACGATCTCACCGGCTACCGGGAGAACCGGCTGGTTGGCGCGGAGCCCTATGAGGCGGGCTGCGATACGGCCCTGCTGCTGGAGCTGAACTCCGGCATTGTGGTCTATGCCAAGAACGCCGAGGCCACGGTCTATCCCGCCAGCCTCACCAAGATCATGACCTGCCTGGTCGCCATTGAATACGCGGCCAGGGATATGGACAAGATCGTCACCGTGTCCGAGGAGGCCCTGGCGGGCATCGCGGAGGCCGGAGGCGAGGTGAAGCTGAAGGTGGGGGAGCGCATGACGCTCCGGGACGCGCTCTACTATCTCATGGTCAGCTCCGACAACGAGGCCGGCAACGTGATCGCGGAGTACGTGGCCGCGGATATCCCCTCCTTTGTGAAGCTGATGAACAAGACCGCCCAGGAGCTGGGCTGCACCGGCACGCACTTCGCCAATACCCACGGGCTGCACGAGTCCAACCACTATACCACCGCCCGCGACCTGAGCATCATCACCCGCAAGGCGCTGACCTACGCCCTGTTCCGCGAGATCTGCGGCACGGCGGAGTACGTGGTCCCCGCCACGAACCTCTCCGATGCCCGGAAGCTCACCACCACCAACTATCTGATTCTCAACAACGGCAACCGCTACCTCTCCGACAACGGCAACTACTATCCCTATTACCGCAAGGACGTGACCGGCGTCAAGACCGGCTACACCAGCGCGGCGGGCCGCTGCGTCATCGCCCGGGCGGGCGACGGCAATATGGACCTGCTCTGCATCGTCATGGGGGCCAAGACCCGCATGATGTCCGACGGCAGCGTCCGCTACGACAGCTTTGTGGAGGCCAAAAAGCTCTTCAACTACGGCTTCGACAACTTCGCCTTCGCAAAGGTGGCCGTGGAAGGGATCGACCCCATGATCCAGGTCTCGGTGGAATACGCCCAGGACAAGCGGGGCGTGGTGCTGATTCCCTCCACGGACGTCAACTGCCTGCTGCCCAAGGAATACGATAAGACGAAGGTCTCCACCAGCCACCGGCTGAAGGACGGAAAGGCGCTGGAGGCGCCTCTGGAGCAGGGCCAGCACGTGGGCACGCTCTACGTCTATTACGACGGCGTGGAGATCGGCAGCGCCGATCTGGAGACCCTCACCGCCGTGGAGGAGAAGGGCGTGGACAAGGCCATCGCGGATATCACCGGCAAGGACAAGAGCGACGAGGAGAAGACCACCCTGCAAAAGCTGCTGGGCTACTGGTATCTCCCGCTGCTGCTCATCGTTCTGCTGTTTCTGATTCTTGTCATCCGCAACGCGGTCTACCGCAGCCGCCGCCGCAAGGCCATGGAGCGCCGCCGGCAGCGGGCGATTCTGCGGGAGACCCGGGACGCGAAGCGCCAGCAGACCGTCCGCGGCGGGCAGAACGGCGAAGTCCGTCAGCCCGGCCGGGAGCGTCAGCCCGAGCGGCCGCGTCCGGACGCCCAGACCCGCCGCATCCCGAAGACCGACGGCTCCGACCGGGGAGGCCGCCTGTGAGCGGGGCAATCCCCGGCCCCTGGGAACAGCTTCGCAGCCGCTGCGAGGCCTGCCAGGCCTGTGAGCTGGGCAAAACCCGGACCCGTCTGGTGTTCGGCGTGGGGAAGACCGACAGCCCCGTCCTCTTTGTGGGGGAAGGCCCCGGCCACCAGGAGGACCTCCAGGGGGAGCCCTTCGTCGGCGCGGCCGGAAAGCTGCTGGACGAGATGCTCTCCATCATTGATCTGGGCCGCGACAACTGCTATATCGCCAACGTGGTCAAGTGCCGTCCCCCCGGAAACCGGGACCCCAGGGAGGAGGAGCAGGCCGCCTGCGTGGGCTGGCTCTACGAGCAGATTCGCCTGATCCAGCCGAAGCTGATCATTTGCCTGGGCCGCATCGCCGCCGGGGTGCTGATCCGCAGGGACTACCGCATCACCCGGGAGCACGGCCAGTGGACCTGGAAGGACGGGATCTGGTTCACCGCCATCTACCATCCCTCCGCCCTCCTGCGCGACCTCAACCGCCGCCCGGAGACCTTCCTGGATTTGCTGGCGATCCGCGACAAGGTCCGGGAGCTCTGCCCGGAGATATATCAGTAGATTCAACAAATAAGGAAGCGCGCATGAAAGAAAACGATCGCCTTCTGCGATACCGCGCCCTCCTCCCCGTGGTCTTCACCCTGGCCTGGCCCACGATGCTGGAGGAGCTGATGCAGACCGCCGTGCAGTACATCGACACGGCGATGGTCGGCCGGCTTGGAACCGACGCCGTGGCCGCCGTGGGCTCCACCACCACCGTCAACTGGCTGGTGGGCACCACGGTCTACGCCTTCGGCATCGGCTTTTTGGCCTACATCTCCCAGGCCCTGGGCGCCGGAGAGCGGGAGCGGGCCCGGCGGGCCTCCGCCCAGTCCGTGCTGATGGTCCTGCTGACGGGCGTCCTGTTCACGATCCTGACCTCGGCCCTGAGCGCCTACGTTCCGGCCTGGATGCAGGTGGACGAGGCTCTGCGGCCCATGGCGGCCCGCTACTTTCTGATCCTCTATCTGCCCATGCTGCCCCGGACGGCCAGCGTGATCTTTGGCACGGTCCTGCGGGCGGCCGGAGACACGAAAACCCCCATGCGGGTGGGCGTGGGCGTAAACGTGCTGAACGTCCTTCTGAACCTCCTGCTGATCTACCCCACGCGGACGGTCTCCCTCCTCGGGTGGGAGTTTACGCTTTGGGGCGCTGGCCTGGGCGTCAGCGGCGCGGCTATGGCCAGCGCCATCAGCTTTACCTTCGGCGGCGCCGCCATCACCGTCGCCCTGCTGCGCCATCCGCTGATCTCCCCCAGGGGCTATTCCATCCGGCCGGACAGAACGGTTCTGCGGCCCTTCATGCGGGTGGCCCTGCCCAATATGGCCCAGCGCTTCACCACCTCCCTGGGCTACGTGGTCTTCGCCTCCATGATCAACGCGCTGGGCGACGTGTCCACCGCGGCCCACACCGTGGCGAACACGGTGGAGTCCGCCTTCTACATCCCCGGCTACGGCATGCAGGCCGCGGCGGCCACGCTGACGGGCAACGCCATCGGCAGCGGAGACCACCGGCGCCGGAAGGACCTGGCGGTCCTGATTTCCGCCCTGGAGATCGTGATGATGCTGGTCACGGGCGGACTGCTCTTCGCCTTCGCGCCCCAGATGGTCCGGCTCTTCAGCAGGGACCCGCGGGTGATCGGGCTGGGCAGCACGGTTTTGCGGATGGTGGCCTGCTCCGAGCCCGTCTACGGCGTCTGCATCGTGGTGGAGGGTATGCTCCAGGGCGCGGGCAGGACCAGAGCCCCCTTCGTCTTCAACGTCATCGGCATGTGGGGCGTCCGCATTCTGGGGACCTTCCTCTTCACCCGCTTCTGGGGCGGCGGCCTGGTGGCGGCCTGGGGCTGCATGATCGCCCACAATATTCTGCTCTGCGTGTTGTTCGTATGCTACTACCGACGTTTGGAAAGGACGGCATTCAATGGGAAAGACAGCCATCTATCCGGGGTCCTTTGATCCCTTCACCAACGGCCACCTGGACATTGTCCGCAAGGCCTGCGATATTTTCGACCGGGTCTGGATCGTCATCGGCGTCAACGCCCAGAAGCGCCGCTCCTTCCCGGCGGACAGAATGGCCGAGGCCATCACGGAGACCCTCACCGAGCAGGGCATCCATAACTTCGAGGTGGTGATCTGCGGCGGCCTGGTGGCGGAATTTGCCAGGCGCATGGGGACCGACTACATGATCCGCGGTCTGCGGAACAACATGGACTACAACTACGAGGAGAACGTGGCCTCGGTCAACAAGCTCATCAATCCGGAGCTGGAATACGTCTATTTCCGTTCCAACAACGTGGCGGTGTCCTCCTCCATGGTGAAGGAGCTCCACGGCTACGGAAAGGACGTGTCGGCCTTCGTTCCCGCCGCCGTCCTGCCCCTGCTGGAGTAGGCGCCGGGGCGGAGGAACGGTTCGGCCGAGCATTTCTGACTGATCCAAAGAGGTGATACCATGCCGAAAACGGAAAACCAGAAGCTGAAGCTCCTGCTGCTGAAGGACTATCTGGAGCAGAATACCGACGAGGAGCATCCCGCCACCATCCACGACCTGATGAATCATCTGCAGGCCAACGGGATTTCGGCGGAGCGCAAGAGCGTCTACCGGGACCTCCAGCTGCTGATGGACAACGGCTGCGACGTCGTGGCCACCAGGGGCCGGACCGCCTCCTATTATTCGGCTGGCGGCATCTTCGACCTGGCGGAGCTGAAGCTCCTGGCCGACGCCGTGCTGGCCTCCCGCTTTCTGACGGAGCGCAAGTCCTCCGAGCTGCTGCGGAAGCTGGGGAAGCTCACCAGCCGCCAACGGGCGGTGGAGCTGCGGCGGGACCTGGTGGTCTCGGGCCGGGTGAAGTCCATGAACGAGAGCGTGATCTACAACGTGGACGATCTCCATGAGGCCATCCGGACCGACCGCCAGATCAGCTTCCGCTACTTTGAATGGGACCGGAACAAGTCCCGCGTCTACCGCCGCCAGACCCGCAAAGCCAGCCCCTACGCGCTGTGCTGGGACGATTCCAACTACTATCTGATTGCCCACACGGAGGAGCACGGCCTGACCAATTTCCGGGTGGATAAAATGACGAACATCCGCCTGACGCAGGAGCCGCGGGTCCATACGGAGGAGACGGAGAAGCTGGACCTGTCCCGCTACGGCAAAGAGGTCTTCGGCATGTTCAACGGCGAGCGCGCAAAGGTCCGCATGCGCTTTGAGAACAGCCTGTCCGGCGTGGTCATCGACCGCTTCGGCAAGGACGTCATGCTGATCCCCGACGGCGACGGCCACTTCACCTGTACCGAGGAGATCATGGTCTCTCCCGTCTTCTTCGCCTGGTTCGCCTCCTTCGGCACCCGGGCCAGGCTGCTGTCCCCCGAATCGGTGGTGGAGGATTTCCGCAAAACCGTCGCCTCCGTCGCCGCCCTCTACGATTCGGACCCGAAATAATTTTCCAGCGAAAGGAAGCCAAAGCATGACCGACAAGAAACGCGAGACCCTCCGGGCCCTGAAATTCACCCTCTTCTCCATCTCCGCGGGCCTGATCCAGATCGCCGTCACCTTTGTGATCGCGCATTTCTGGATCACCGACGAGGAGCATTACTGGATACCCTATCTGATCGGCCTGGTCTGCTCCGTGGTCTACAACTTCACCGTCAACCGCAAATTCACCTTCCACTCGGCGGCCAACGTCCCCGTCGCCATGCTGAAGGTCTTCGGCTTCTACTGCGTGTTCACGCCTCTGTCTACGCTGTGGGTGAGTTATTTCACGAAAACCCTGCACTGGAACGAAATCCTCGTCCAGGCCGGCACCATGCTCGTCAACTTCGTCACGGAATACCTCTTCACCCGCTTCGTCGTCTACCGCAACCAGGTGGACAACGACGGCTCCCAAACGAAATAAAATTCACCCGCTTTTCGGTTTTCTGAAAAGCGGGTGAATTCTTTGTTCAGAACGTCGCCACCTCGTGGGCCGGGGCCTCGGCGGGCTCCACGGAGATCGCCGTCAGGATGGGGCCGGGCCCCTTGAAGAGGGGATGGGACTTCACCTGGACCTTGGCCGTCACCGTGACCCAGGAGCGCATCTCCAGCTTTTTGCAGTCGGGATACTTGCAGGGCAGGCCCATGAAGGTGATGTCCGCCTCGCAGCAGGTCATCACGAAGCGGCCGGGTGCGAAGAGGCCGGGCTTGTCGTTCTTCAGCCGGGCCACCTGGCCCTTGAAGCGGACGGTCTTGCCGTCGTACTTTTTGGGCTCCTCGGTGATGTCCCGGTAGAACAGGGCGTAGTCCTCGTCCTCCACCGTGACGACGGGGGCGTTGAGGTCGAAGGGCAGGGGATCGGGGATGTCGTCAAACTCGGTGCTGCCGTCGCTGTAATCGTAGACGATGTCGATCCGGCGGTTCAGGGCCCGGGCCAGCTTGTGCAGGGGCATCTTGTCGGCCTTGGGGTCCATGCGGTTGAAAACCACCATCTCCGCGCCGGAGAGCTTGTCCACCACCAGGGAGCGCAGGTTCGTGTTGAAGGAGAGAATCGTGTTGGCGTCGGCGAACATGACCTCCTGGGCCAGCTCCCAGTCCTGCGGCATCTTCCGGTAGAAGGGCTCGATCATCTGCATGCCGTTGAGCTCCACGATCACGCGCTTCGCGTGGTGCTTGTCGGCCAGGGCCTGCAGCTCGGCGGTGGTGACGGTCTCCTGGTCGATGAGCTCCAGATAGACGGACTTGTGGGGGTAGGTGGAAAGGTCAAATTCCTCCTCGCCCTCCTCGCAGATCAGCACCAGGGTCCGCTCGCCGCTGTTGAAGCGCTCGTCCTCCAGGGTCTCCTGGATGAATTTGGTTTTGCCGGCCTCCAGAAAGCCGGTGAAGGCGTAGACGGGAATGGGCATATCCACCCTCCTTACACGCCGAAGAGCTCCGCCACGGCCTGCTCGTCCAGCTTGGAGCCGATGACGCAGAGCTTGCCGATCACGTCCGCGGGACCGAAGCGCACGTCGATCTCGCCGGGCACGTGGTCGAAGTGGATCCACTTGCCGTCGGCCGCGGGGACGATGCCCTTGGCCCGGAGCACGATGCCGTATTCCAGGGCGTTGTCCAGCTGCCGGAGCGCGTTCTCGATTTCTTCCACGCTGAACTGCTTCGCGGTCTCGCGGCCCCAGCTGGTGAAGACCTCGTCGGCGTGGTGGTGGTGATGATGGTGGTGCTCGTGCTCCTCGTCCCCGTCATGGTGATGATGGTGCTCGTGCTCCTCGTCATCGTCGTCATGGTCGTGATGATGGTGATGCGCATGCTCGTCGTCGTCATCGTCGTCATGGTCGTGATGATGGTGATGCGCATGCTCGTCGACATCGTCGTCGTGATCGTGATGATGGTGATGCTCGTGCTCCTCGTCATCTTCGTCGTGATCGTGATGATGGTGATGATGCTCCGCCTCGTGCTCGGCTTCCTCCTCCTCGTGGGCGCGGATCAGCTCCTGCATCATGTCGTCCAGGGTGGGGTTGGACTCCATGGCCTGCCGCAGCTGCTCGCCGCTGAGCTCGTCCCAGGGCGTGGTGACCAGGGTGGCGTGGTCGTTGTGCTGGCGGATCAGCTCCACGGCGGCCTTCAGCTTGGCCTCGGGCACATTCTGGGTCCGGCTCAGCACGATGCAGCCGGCGGTCTCAATCTGGTTGTTGTAGAACTCGCCGAAGTTCTTCATATAGAGCTTCACCTTGGAGGCGTCCGCCACGGCCACTGTGGCGCCCAGCACGGCCTCGTGCTCGGCGGCCTTCTGCACGGCCACCATGACGTCGGAGAGCTTGCCCACGCCGGAGGGCTCGATCAGGATGCGGTCCGGGTGATAGTCGTGGATGACCTGCTTCAGCGCGGTGCCGAAATCGCCCACCAGGGAGCAGCAGATGCAGCCGGAGTTCATCTCGGTGATCTGGATCCCCGCCTCCTTCAGGAAGCCGCCGTCGATGCCGATTTCGCCGAATTCGTTTTCGATCAGCACCAGCTTCTGGCCCTGATAGGCCTCGGAGATCATTTTCTTGATCAGCGTGGTCTTGCCCGCGCCGAGAAAGCCGGAATAAATGTCAATAACCGTCATAAGAGAATACCTTCTTTTCTTTGAAATTCCAAGGTATATTATATCACAGCCTGTCAATTCCCCCCGGGGAGAAAATATGGCCTTTTTGTAAATTTTCTTGACCGCAGGAACTTTTTCCGCTATACTCCGTCTTAAGAGCAGAACCGCAAACCGGAATTTGTCGGGGTGTTGCGTAGGGCGGCCTGACCCCAGGCCGCCGCGATGACCGCC
>JAFWTG010000104.1 GCA_017519005.1 Oscillospiraceae bacterium
AATGGTGCCTCAGGCCAGAATTGAACTGGCGACACGCGGATTTTCAGTCCGCTGCTCTACCTACTGAGCTACCGAGGCGGATAAAAGAGCCAAGCCAAACGGCTTGGCTCATGAGTGGCGACCCGGAACAGACTCGAACTGTCGACCTCCAGCGTGACAGGCTGGCGTGCTAACCGACTGCACCACCGGGCCAAACATATGGTGGAAAGTACAGGGCTCGAACCTGTGACCCCTTGCTTGTAAGGCAAGTGCTCTCCCAGCTGAGCTAACCTTCCGTACTTTCGGCCGCCGTTGTCCGGCGACGTTGATGATTATACACGGAAGGCCTCGTTTTGTCAAGAACTTTTTAAAATATTTTTTTGGAGAAATTGAAAAAATAATGCTTGCATTTTTGGAAATCCATGCTATAATAAATCGGCCTATGAATGGAGCGGTCCTCTGGCACGGCCGGCGCGCAGGCGCAGCGGCATTCCCAAGTGACATGAACGCCCAAATATGAAGGAGGATAAGATCATGGATCTGATGAAGGCTCTTACCAGCCAGTACATGAAGGAAGAGCTCCCCGTCGTTCGGGTGGGCGACACCGTTCGTGTGCACGTCAAAATCAAGGAAGGCTCCCGTGAGAGAGTCCAGGTTTTCGAGGGTACCGTCATTGCCAAGAAGCACGGCGGCATCGAGGAGAGCTTCACCGTCCGCCGCCTGAGCTACGGCGTGGGCTGCGAGAAGGTGTTCCCCATCCATGCTCCCAACATCGTCAAGGTTGAGACCGTTCGCCGCGGCAAGGTCCGCAGAGCGAAGCTGTACTACCTGCGCGATCGTCTGGGCAAGGCTGCCAAGGTCAAGGAGCGCGTGTAATTCCCCAAAACCGGAAAGAGGACGGATCCGTGTGCGCTGCGCACGGGCCGTCCCCTTTTCTTTGTTAATTTTCGGTAAATACTTCCGATCTGACGGGGCATTCTATTTGACAAACGGCGGGTTGATGGTGTATAGTATAGGATGACATTCTGGACGCTTGCGCCCTTTCACTGAAGCAGCTCCGATCGCCGCGGCTGTGCCGCCATGGAGGGACGAATCTATGGATAAAGAACAGACGATCAAACGGAAAAAAGCGCCTGACCCCAGGCAGCGCACCTTCTCGGGCACCGTGGTCCACGTCCTATGGCGCGTGGTTTCTGCCCTGCTGGCAGTGTGCGTCTTTTTGGGCATTGCCGGCGGCGTAGGCGCCATGAGAATCTACGAACAGGGCAAGGCCTATCTCGATAACGATATCATCCCCGTCGCGCACTACGATCTGGACGGCGTACACCTGAACCAGTCCTCGTTTATTCTGGCCAAAAACCCGGAAACGGGGGAATATGAGGAAATCCGTCAGCTTCTGGCGGTGGAGAACCGCATTCTTGCCAGCTATGAGGAGATTCCGGCGGACATGATCAACGCCACCGTCGCCATCGAAGACAAGCGCTTCTGGGTTCACGACGGCGTGGACTGGATGCGTACTCTCGGCGCATCGGCCAATATGTTCATCGGCGGGTCCACCTACGGCGGCTCCACCCTGACCCAACAGCTGATCAAGAATCTGTCCGGCGAGAAGGATGTGACGGTCCGCCGCAAGCTGACGGAAATCTTCAAGGCACTGGACTTTGAGAAGCATCACACCAAGGAAGAAATCATCACCTGGTACCTCAACACCATCTATCTGGGCGAGGGCGCCTACGGCGTTAAGAGCGCCGCTCACGTCTATTTTGGCAAGGAGCTGGACGAGCTTACCACCAAGGAATGCGCCTGTATCATCGGCATCACCAACAATCCCACCCGCTTCGACCCCTATATCTATCCGGAGAACAACGAATACCGGACGCGCCTGGTTCTGCAGGGCATGTTTGAGGCGGGCTATATCCCGGACCGCGACACCTACGAGCAGGTGAAGGAGCAGGTTCTGGAATTTAAGAGCCTCTCCGCCAGCGACCAGAAGTTCACCTGCGACGAGTGCGGCTACGAGGGCGTCATCGACAAATATAAATCCGACGGGGACTACTTCAAGTGTCCGAAGTGCGGCCATCAGAACCAGTTTGACGTGGAGAAGAAGGACTATTACAGCTTCTTCGAGGACACAATCATCCGCGACGTCAGCCGCGACCTGGCGGCTTTGAAGGGCATCACCTACGACGCGGCCAACCAGATGGTTACCACCGGCGGCTTCCGGATCTATTCTACCCTGGATCTGGAGGCCCAAGCCAAGGTGGACGCCGTCTATCAGGACGTGGAGAATATCCCGAAAACCTATTCCTCCCAGCAGCTGCAGTCTGCCGTCATCCTCATCGACAACGAGACCGGCGATATCGCGGCCATGGCCGGGGGCGTGGGCGAGAAGGAGGGCAACCTCACCTGGAACCGCGCCACCCAGAGCCGCCTGTCTCCCGGCTCCTCCATCAAGCCGCTGACGGTCTACAGCCCCGCGCTGGAGCTGGGCATCATTACGCCCGGCTCGGCCTACGAGGACTCCCCCTATATGAAGCTCAACGGCCGGGACTGGCCCCAGAACAACAACCGCAGCTACAGCGGCTGGATGCTGGTCAACAACGGCGTGGCGCAATCGCTGAACACCATCGCCGTCAAGGTCCTGGCGGACGTCACCACGGACACCAGCTTCAACTTTGCCCGGGAGCGCTTCGGGCTGACGAACCTGGTGGAATCCGAGGAGATCAACGGCAAAACCTTCTCCGACGTCAATCTGGGCCCCCTCAGCATGGGCCAGCTGACCCGCGGCGTAACCGTCCGCGAGATGGCGACGGCCTACGCCTGCTTCCCCAACAACGGAATCTACCGGCAGTCCCGGACCTATACGAAGGTGGAGGACGCCGAGGGCAATCTGATTCTGGACAACACCCAGCGCAGCAGGGAAGCGCTGAGCCCCCACGCCAACTGGTATATGCTCTATATGCTGCGCTACGCCTGCCAGTACGGCACCGGTACCAACGCGCAGTTCAACAACGTGCCCGTGGCCGGCAAGACCGGCACCTCCACCGACAACCGCGACCGCTGGTTTGCCGGCTTTACCCCCAAATACACGGCAGCGGTCTGGTGCGGCTACGACAGCCCGGAGGAGGTTCGCCCGGTGGTGAACCTGAACCCGGCGGTAATCCTTTGGAAGGCCGTCATGTCCGGGGTGATGGAGGGCATGAGCAAGGAAGAGGTTGGCGATTTTGTGCAGCCGGATGACGAACGCTTCATAACGGTTCAGGTGTGCAGCCAGACCGGCCTGCTGGCCGGACGCAAGTGTACGCCCCGGGCCGTCAGCCTCTTCGCGTCCGACGTGCCGGAGGAGATCTGCGACGCCCATCTGAGCTTCGATATCAGTCTCTGCTACCCCAACGGCCGGAGCGGCAAGAGCTACTGTGCCAACAATGACTGCCTGGCCTACAACAAGATCATTTCCAGCGCGGAGTTTAAGGAGCTGGCCGAGAAGGTGCCTGCGCTGAAGCGCTTCCAGGAGAACGCCGTCGATCAGAAGACGATCTATATGCTGAAGGATGCGGAGCATGAGGCTCCGAAGCTGGAGGACGCCCTGAAGGCCAACGAGATCGAGGTCTGCAGCTACCATACCCACGAAATGCTTGTGGAGCTGCAGCGGGCGGTGCTGGAGGCCATAGCCTCCCTCGAACCGGAGCCGGAGCCCGAACCGGAACCGGAGCCGGAGCCCGGACCCGGGCCAGAGCCGGAACCGCTGCCTGACCCGCTTCCGGACCCGCTTCCGGACCCGGACGACTGACCGTCGAAACAGATACAACAATACGCGGAGAAAACGCTATGTGGATTTCAGATCAATGGAAGGAATACGAGGTGATCGACGCCTCGGACGGAGAAAAGCTGGAGCGCTGGGGGGACTATATCCTAATCCGCCCGGACCCCCAGGTTATCTGGAGCACGCCGAAGACCGACCCGCGCTGGCGGCGGAGCGACGCCCGCTATGCCCGCTCCAACACCGGCGGCGGCCACTGGAACGAGCACCGGCTGCCGGAGCACTGGGCTCTGCACTATCGGGAGCTGACCTTCCTGATCAAGCCCATGAACTTTAAGCACACCGGCGTGTTTCCGGAGCAGGCGGTGAACTGGGATTTTATTACCGACACAGTCCGCGCTGCGAACCGACCCGTCAACGTGCTGAACCTCTTTGCCTACACCGGCGGGGCCACTCTGGCCGCTGCCGCGGGCGGCGCCTCCGTCTGCCACGTGGATGCGGCCAAGGGCATGGTCCAGATGGCCCGGGACAACGCCAGGGCCTCCGGCCTGGAGAACGCCCCCATCCGCTGGATCGTGGACGACTGCGGCAAATTCGTGGAGCGGGAGCTCCGCCGGGGCAAGCGCTACGACGCCGTGATCATGGACCCGCCCTCCTACGGGCGGGGACCTTCCGGCGAGGTCTGGAAGCTGGAAACCAGCCTCTGGCCCTTCCTGGAGCAGGTGAGCCGGGTCCTTTCGGATCATCCGCTCTTCGTGCTGGTGAACTCCTACACCACCGGCCTGGCGCCCTCCGTGGTGGGCTATATGCTCGACAGCATCCTGACAAAACGATACGGCGGCCATACCGAGTCTCAGGAGCTGGGCCTTCCCGTCACCGATTCCGGGCTGTTCCTGCCCTGCGGGGCAACGGGAAGATGGATCGCAAATTAAGGAGTACCTATGTCAAACCTGATTACCACTGAAAACCTGTCTTTTACATACCCGGCCTCCGGCGAGCGCCTGGCGCTGCCGGTGTTCGAGGACCTGAGCGTTGAGATCGCCGAGGGCAGCTTCACCGCTGTCATCGGCCCCAACGGCTGCGGCAAGTCCACCTTGGCCAAGCACTTCAATGCGGTGCTGCTGCCCTCCGGCGGCAAGGTCTGGGTGGCCGGGCTGGATACCTCCGACGAGGAGAAGCTTCTGGAGATCCGCCGCCAGATCGGTATGGTTTTCCAGAACCCGGACAATCAGATCGTCGCCAACGTGGTGGAGGAGGACGTGGCCTTCGCCCCGGAGAACCTGGGGGTTCCCTCGGAGGAGATCCGCCGGCGGGTGGACGCGGCTCTAAAGACCGTCGGCATGTTCGAGTACCGGGAAGCGTCTGCTCGACTATGGCTATCATGCGCCGACCATTTACTTCCCTTTGCTCTTCCA
>JAFWTG010000105.1 GCA_017519005.1 Oscillospiraceae bacterium
GACCACCTTGACGGACTCGGTGATGCAGGGCTGGATCACGGTCTGGTAGTAGTCCACGCCGATGGTGCGGTAGATGTTCTGGGCGTCGGACTTCTTGATCTGGTAGTTGATGGTGTAGGTCAGGTTGACCTCCTGGATGTCCGAGGAGAAGCAGGGCATGTCCACGGTGTTCTTCTGGACCCGGTTGTCCATCTTCACCACGTTCTGCCAGGGCAGGACGAAGTGGACGCCGGAATCCAGGGTGGTGTTTTCCACCCGGCCGAAGGTGGTGACGACGCCGGTGTGGCCGGTGGGGACGGTCTGGACGCAGGACAGGGCGGCCACGCCCACGCAGAGCGCCAGGGCGACGCCCAGGGCCAGCCCGGCCAGGGCCTTTTTGCCCTTCCCCTTCAGGACGACGTGGGCGGCGACGCCCGCCAGGAGGAGGATGGCGGCAAGAATCAGTTTCATCATGGTTCGTTCTCCTTTCTGTTTACAAAAAAACTCATGCACAGACAGTCTGTACATGAGTCTCGCGTTTCAAGGCGGCCCGGCGGGCAAGCCCGCGTGCTGACGTTCCGCCTCCGCGGCCCCGGGCCGCGGTACTACTCCCTCAAGAGCAATATGAACTTTGTGGCAATATTATAGCACAACCCGGCCCCTTGTCAAGTACTCCGCGAAAATATTTTTCAGCCCAAAACATTTTGCACTTTGCATTTTGCATTTCCGCGGGTGGGGTGTGGCGCACAGTGTGCGCCGCTACAGGCGGGGTGCGGCGGACGGCAAAGTGCCGTCCCTACAGGCGTGTCATTCCGAGCGCAGCGAGGAATCCGCATCCCCCGTCCTCGGCGATCTGTCGAGGGAAGAAGGAAGCGTGAAGAGGGAAGAAGTTGTGGTATTTTTCAATTCTGCGAATTGAAAAATGATTAATGATTATTTTATCCCGAAGGAATACCGCAATTTTGCATTTTGCATTTTGCGTTTTGCGTTTCCGCCCGTGCGGAGTACGGCGGGCGGTCAATGACCGCCCCTACAGGCGGGGAGCGACACATTTCGACCCGGTCTGTCATAGGATGGAGCGCACGGGCGAACCGTGCAGAAGGAGGCAAACACATGGCAAGCTTTTCCAACCAGGCCACGCTGACCTACAACGGCCAGACCGTCAGCTCCAATCTGGTCACGGGGCAGGTGATTTCGCCCCTGACCTTGACCAAGACCGCGGGCGAGGATGCCTACGCGCCCGGGGACACTCTGTCCTATGTGATCTCCCTGGTGAACGATGGCAGCGTTACCTATGAAGGCCTGACGCTCACGGACGATCTGGGAGGCTACGAGGTGGGGAGCGGCACGGCCTACCCCCTGGCCTATGTGCCGGACTCGGTCCGCTATTTCATCAACGGCGTGCCCCAGCCGGCTCCGGCGGTGACGCCCGGCCCTCCGCTTACGGTGACGGGCCTCTCCGTACCTGCGGGCGGCAACGCCATGCTGGTCTATGAGACGGAGGTCACCGCAGCCGCGCCCCTCATGGCGGGCAGCGCCATCACCAACACCGCCGCGGTCAGCGGAGCCGGGCTGACGAACGCTCTGGAGGCCGAGGCCTCCATCGCGGTGGAGAGCGCCGCGGAGCTCTCCATCCTCAAGAGCCTTTCTCCCGCCACGGTGCCGGAAAACGGACAACTGACCTATACCTTCCTGCTCCAGAACCGGGGCAATCAGGAGGCGGGGCAGGCAGCCGGGGTCACGGTGTCGGATCTCTTCGACCCCGTTCTGAAGAATATCAGCGTCAGTCTGAACGGACAGCCTCTGGCACTGAGCACCGGTTACAGCTACAACCAGACCAGCGGTCAGTTCGACAGCGTCCCCGGCGTCATCACCGTCCCCGCCGCCGCCTACGCCCAGTCCGCCTCCACCGGCGACTGGATCGTGAGCCCGGGAGAGGCGGTGCTGACGGTGACCGGAACGGTATAAACGAAAAACGAAAAACGAAAAACTGAGGTAGTTTTCAATCGTCGCGGAGCGACACCTCAGTTTTTCGTTATGTGTTATTCGTTTATTTGTGATACCTTGCCCCGGCCTGAATCGACTCGGCCCGGTAGAGCTGCTCCAGCAGCATGACCCTTGCCAGGTGGTGGGGGAAGGTCATGTCGGAGAAGCTGAGCTTCAGGTCGGCCAGGGCCTTGATCTCCGGGGCGATGCCGAAGCTGGAGCCCAGCAGGAAGCAGGCGGCGGAGCGGCCGCCGGTCTTCACCTCCGCCAGCGTCGCGGCGAAGGCCTCGGAGCTGAGCTTCCGCCCCTCGGGGGTCAGGACGCAGAACCAGGCCCCCTTGGGGAGCTTTTCGCGAATGAGCCGGCCCTCCCGGGCCAGCCCGTCCGCGATCTCGGCGGGGGAGGGGTTCTCCGGCAGCCGGTGCTCCGGCAGCTCGACGAGCTGGAATTTGCAGTAGGCTCCCAGCCGCTTGGCATACTCCTCCACGGCCTGCGTATAGAATTTTTCCTTCAGCTTGCCCATGGCAAGCACCGTAACGTTGAACATTTGAATCCTGTCCTTCCTGGATCGGGTGTTGGCAGAACAGACAACAGGCAACAGGAGCCGGCAAAGCCCGTTCTCCTGTTGCCTGTAACTTAGTCCTTATCCGCAAAGAACTTGTGCTGGCGGGCGTAGAAGATGGCGCCCAGGGCGATCCAGACGATCAGCATGATATAGCTCTCCTTGCCGAAGTGGACGCCGTTGAGGCCGGGGATGGGGATCAGCTGCAGGATCATGAAGATCACGGAGAAGCCCACGCCCACGGCGGCCATGATCTTCAGGAAGGCGGAGCCATCCTTGTCCCGCCGGGTGGTGACCAGGGTGGCGGCGGCGGTGAAGAAGTAGCCGATGGAGGCGCCGATGGCGCACATGTCCACGAACCAGCCCAGGGCTTCCCGGCCCAGGATGGGACCGGAGAGGCTGACGAGGATGCAGAAGATCATGGCGTTCTTGGGGGTGCCGTAGCGCTTGTCCACCTTGCCGAACCACTTGGGCAGATAGCCGTCCCGGCTCATGGAGTACATCAGACGGGAGGAGGCCAGATAGAAGCCCATGATGCCGGAGAGCACGGCGCAGGACACGCCCACGCCCACCAGCACCTTGCCGAAGGTGCCCAGCAGCTCCTCGGCGGCCACCAGCACCACCCACTCGCCGGCCATGACCCGCTCGGGCCAGTTGGCCAGGGCGGCGGCGGCCACGGTGTTGTTGGAGGTGTAGACGAAGCAGCCAAAGACGATGGCGATCATCATAATGAAGCTGACCTTCTTAAAGGAGAAGTTGAACTCCTCGGCGGCCTGGGGGATGGCGTCGAAGCCCACGTAGGCCCAGGGCGCGATGGCGAAGGTGGCCAGGATGGCGCTGAGAATGCCGGAGGTCCCCTGGTGGGCGAACTGGCCGATCTCGGAGGTGGTGGCGTTGGCGGCCATGGCGGCGGCCTTGTCAAAGCCCCAGATGGGGGCCATGTTGACGTTCTGGGCCTTGGCGCTGATCAGAGCGGAGACAAAGAGCACGAAGACGCAGAGCACCAGCAGGGAGGCCAGGACGGTCTGGACGAAGCCGGCCTTCTTGACGCCGATGATGTTCAGCCAGCCGAAGAGGATCAGAATGAACATGGCGGGCAGCATCTGGCCCAGATAGATGTCCGTTCCGGCCAGGGTGTAGTGGAAGCCGAAGTTCAGAACGCCCTTGTGGCCGGTGAGGCCGTCGATGATCAGGGCGATGGCGGTGCTGTTCATGGGGACGTTGGTGAGATAGGCCGCCACCAGGAACCAGC
The DNA here is from genome assembly GCA_017519005.1 of Oscillospiraceae bacterium. Lineage (GTDB taxonomy): Bacteria > Bacillota > Clostridia > Oscillospirales > Oscillospiraceae > JAFRPC01. Next base: position 3,780 of record JAFWTG010000105.1, read on the forward strand.
CGCAGATGAAGGCCAGGGTCTTGCCGAAGCAGTTCTTGGTGAAGGTGAACTCGCCGCCGGCCTTGGGGTACTTGGGCACCATGTAGGCGTAGGAGAAGGCGATGATGATCATGACGATGGCGCCCAGGATCATGGCGATGGCGGTGCCGGCCACGCCGGAGTTGGCCAGGAACTTCTTGCCGGGGTTGATGAAGGAGCCCCAGCCGATGACGCAGCCAAAGGCGATGGCCCAGACGTGCATGGGAGAGAGCTGCCGCTGCAGGGAGCCCTCGGGGGCCTGCGACTTAACAGGTTTCTTACTCATGTGTGTTGTTTCCTTTCAATGATTTAACAGGTTACTGTAGCGGCGCACAGCGTGCGCCATTTTTCGCAGCGGCGCACAGCGTGCGCCATTTGCAGCGGCGCACAGTGTGCGCCATTTGCGTGACGTGGAATCAGACGTCGTAGGTCTTGTCGATGGCCTTGAGCTCCTTGAAGGTGTCGATCTCCACGACGTCCTCCTCAAAGCACTCCCGGACCTCCACCGCGTAGTGCTCCTTGCGGTAGACAAGGGGGACCTGCTCCCAGTAGCGCTCCTTGCCGCCGGGGGAGGCGTAGACGTCAGCGATGTCCTGGCTGAGCTTGTGGCCGTCGATCTCGTTCCAGTAGGAGATGCCTACCATCTGCCAGATGTCGTCGCCCTCGCCGCCGACCTTCTCCTCCACGATGACGCCGTCCTTGACCCGGAAGCACCAGTCGTCGGTGCGCTGCTTCCGGATGGCCAGGAAGTCGGAGCGGTAGTGGTATTTCCGGATGATCTTGGGGTTGTTGATCAGCAGGTCCGCCTCGAAGACGTAGGCGTTGGAGAGCATGTAGCGGGCTACCAGGGAGGAGCTGATGTTGTTGGCCTCGTTGTAGACCGGGTTCTCCAGGAACTTGATCATGGGGTACTTGTAGAGCAGCTGGTCGAAGAGCTCCGCCAGATAGCCGCGGACCACGTAGATTTCGTTGATCCCGGCGGCCAGGCAGGCGTCGATCAGCCGGTCAATGATCCGCACGCCGTGGACGCGGACCAGGGGCTTGGGGGTGTTGAAGGTGATGGGCACCAGCCGGGTGCCGAAGCCCGCGGCGATGAAGATGACCCGCTTGGCCCGGTAGGGCTCCAGGGCGGTGAGGCCGCTGTTGGTGATGGAGCCGTCGGCCGCGAAGCCCAGCTCCGCCAGCTCCTTGACGCTGCGGTTGATGGTGCCGAGAGAGTAGCCGGTGGCCTTCTCCAGCGCCCGCTGCTTCATCGGGACCTTGGATTCCGCCATCGCCACGAGGACGTCGAATTGCTTTCTTGTGAGTTCCATGGAGACTCCTTTCTGTATGTTCAGAGGATCGCGATAATTGCGAAAAATCGGGATTTGTCGGGGTGTTGTGTAGGGC
>JAFWTG010000106.1 GCA_017519005.1 Oscillospiraceae bacterium
CGCGACGATTTGAAATCGTAGGGGCGGCCATTGGCCGCCCGCCCGACGCAAACGCTTCCGATTGTAGGGGCGGCCATTGGCCGCCCGCCCGACGCAACCGTTTCCGATAAAGGAGGGCCTATGTCCGCACGCGATACGGCCTTATCTGTATTAATCGACTGCCGCAAAAACGGCGCATGGATGGACGCTGCGCTGAAACAACATCTCTTCCGGGATCGGCTGGACCGCCGGGACGCGGCTTTGGCGACCCGGCTCTGCGCCGCCGTCCTTCAGAACCGCATGCTGCTGGACGAATGGATCAGCCGCTACCTGAAGGGGAAGCTGTCCGCCCTCCAGCCCGCGGTGCTGGACGTCCTGCGGCTGGCGGTCTGTCAGCTCCGCTTCTTCGACAAGCTGCCTCCCTCCGCCGTGGTCAACGAGGCCGTGGATCAGGCCAAGCGTCTGGCAAATCCCCGGGCCGCCGGGCTGGTGAACGGGGTCCTGCGGGCCATGCTCCGGGAGCCGGAGCGGCTAAGCCTGCCCGGGGAGCTTTCCCTGCGCTACAGCCATCCGCGGGAATTGGTGGAGCTGCTGCGGGAGAACGTCGGCCCCGAGCTGCTGGAGCCTCTGCTGAAATGCCACAACGAGGCCCCGCCCGCCTGCCTCCAGACCAATCTGCTGCGGACCGATACCCCGTCCCTGGCCGCGTCCCTGGAGGCCGAGGGTCACAGCGTTACGCTCCATCCCTGGCTGCCGGACTGTCTGCTGGTCAGCGGCGGCGGGATCGAACAGAGCGCCGCCTTCCGGCAGGGCCTGTTCTGGGTCCAGGACGCCGCGGCAAAGCTGGCGGTTCTGGCGCTGGACGCCCGGCCGGGGGAGCGGGTACTGGACTGCTGCGCCGCTCCCGGCGGGAAGAGCTTCGCCGCCGCCGTCGCCATGGGGAACCTGGGCTCCGTCACCGCCTGCGACATCCACGCCCATAAGACGAAGCTGCTGGAAAGCGGCGCGTCCCGGCTGGGCCTGACGAATCTCCGCGCCCTGCAAAAGGACGCCTCCGTGCCGGACTCCGCCTGGGCCGGCGCCTTTGACCGGATCATTGCCGACGTGCCCTGCTCCGGCCTGGGCGTCATCCGGAAGAAGCCCGATATACGCTATAAGGATCTGACGCCGCTTGCGGGCCTGCCTGCCGTTCAGCGCCGCATTCTGGAAGCCCAGGCCACCCATCTGAAGCCCGGCGGCGTTCTGGTCTACAGCACCTGCACCGTCCTGAAGCGGGAAAACGAGGATGTGATCAAGGCCTTTTTGGCGGAGCACCCCGAATTTTCTCCGGAACCTTTTGCCCTTCCCGGCGTCGGAACCGTAACGACGGGCATGAAGACCCTCCTGCCCTGCGTGGAAGGGACGGACGGCTTCTTTGTCGCCAGACTGAAGAAAAAATGACAATTGACGTATATGAACAATGAAATCAAATCGCTGACCTTATCGGAACTGCATACAGCCCTCGAAGGTCAGCCCGCCTTCCGGGCAAAGCAGATTTATACCTGGCTCCACCGCGGCGTCCGCTCCTTTGAGGAGATGACCGACCTGCCTAAGTCCCTGCGGGAGCGTCTGGCGGAGAACTGGCTGCTGACGGCGCCCGTGGCGGTCCGCCGCCAGGCGTCAAAGCTGGACGGCACCGTGAAGTATCTCTGGCAGCTCCATGACGGCAACTGCGTGGAGACGGTGCTGATGAAGTACCACCACGGCAACACGGTTTGCATCTCATCCGAGGTGGGCTGCCCCATGGGCTGCGCCTTCTGCGCCTCCACCATCGGGGGCCTGGTGCGCCGCCTTTCTGCCGGAGAGATGCTGGACGAAGTGCTCTTTACAGAGCTGGATTCCGGCCAGCCCATCTCCAACATCGTTCTCATGGGGATCGGCGAGCCCCTGGACAACTATGACAACGTCTGCCGCTTCCTGGAGCTGGTCAACAGCGGGGAGGGCATGAACGTGGGCATGCGCCACATCAGCCTCTCCACCTGCGGCGTGGTGCCGCGGATTCTGGAGCTGGCCGAGAGCCGGCTGCAGCTGACCCTCTCCGTGAGCCTCCACGCCCCGGACGATGAGACCCGCAGCAAAATCATGCCGGTCAACCGGCGCTGGCCCGTCGACGAGCTGCTGGCCGCCTGCCGAAGCTATTTCGAAAAGACCGGCCGCCGCATTTCCTTTGAGTACGCCATGATCCGGGACGTCAACGACAGCCCGGAGACCGCCCGCCTGCTGCTGAAAAAGCTCCGGGGCATGTCCGCCCACGTGAATCTGATCCCGCTGAACAACGTCGAGGAGAGCCCCCTGAAGCCCAGCGAACGGAGCACGGTCCTCCGCTTCCAGAAAATCCTGGAGGACCAGGGCGTCGCCTGTACCGTCCGCCGCACCCTCGGCAGCGACATCGACGCCTCCTGCGGCCAGCTCCGCAGGAAATACCAAAAGACCAATTCATAGCGGCGCACGGTGTGCGCCATCCCGCGCAGGCGGATAGTTCATCCCAAAAGAAAGGAGCCATGCCGCATGGAAGTATGGGGCCTCACAGATCCCGGACTTGTGAGAACGCAGAACCAGGACTACTACCTGCTCCAAAAGCTTGGAAGTCACGACCTTGTGGCCGTCGTCTGCGACGGCATGGGCGGCGCCCGTTCCGGCAACGTCGCCAGCCGGCTGGCCGCGGAGGTCTTCACCGAGGAGGTCAAGCGGGGCTATCGCTCCGGCATGAGCCAGGAGCAGGCGGACTACCTGCTCCGCACCGCGGTCTCCATCGCCAACACCGCCGTCTATGAGAACGGCCAGCTCAACCCCGACATGAAGGGCATGGGAACCACGCTGGTTGCCGTGATGATGCTGGGCAAGCGCGCCTACTTCGCCAACGTGGGCGACAGCCGGGGCTATCTGATGAACCGGCAGGGGATTCAGCGGGTCACGGTGGATCACTCCCTGGTGGAGCTCATGGTTCAGCGCGGCGAGCTGACCTCGGAATCGGCCAAAAGCTACCCCGGCAAAAACTTTATCACCCGCGCCGTCGGCACGGAGCAAAACGTGGAATGTGATCTCTACACCGCGGCCCTGCGGCCCGGAGACTGCATTCTGCTGTGCAGCGACGGACTGACCAATCATCTTGCAGATCAGGAGCTTCTCTTTGAGGTGATCCACGGCGTCAACAAGCAGGACTGCTGCCAGCGTCTGCTGGGCATCGCCAAGGACAGGGGCGCGCCGGACAACGTGACGGCTGTCCTGATCACCTGCTGAGCGGAAGGGAGGACATTATGGAAAAGTATATCGGCAAGCTTCTGGACGGACGCTATGAGATTCTGGAAATCATCGGCGTCGGCGGCATGGCCGTGGTCTACAAGGCCATGGACCACCGTCTGAACCGTCTGGTAGCTGTGAAAATATTGAAGGACGACTATCTCAACGACGCGGAGTTCCGCCGCCGTTTCCACGGCGAGTCCCAGGCGGTCGCCATGCTGTCTCATCCGAACATCGTCAGCGTCTACGACGTGTCGAAGAACGGCGGCCTGGACTATATCGTCATGGAGCTGATTGACGGGATCACTCTGAAGCAGTATATGGACCAGCGGGCTCCGCTGTCCTGGCGGGAAACCCTGCATTTCTCCATGCAGATCGCCAAGGCGCTGGAGCACGCCCACAGCCGCGGCATCATCCACCGGGACATCAAGCCCCATAACGTGATGATCCTGAAGGACGGCAGCGTCAAGGTGGCCGATTTCGGCATCGCCCGCATCGCCTCGGCACAGAACACTCTCACCAAGGAGGCTCTCGGCTCCGTCCACTACATCTCCCCCGAGCAGGCCAGAGGCGCCCGCGTGGATAATCGCTCAGACATCTACTCCCTGGGCGTGGTCATGTATGAGATGCTGACGGGCCGCCCGCCCTACGACGGGGAGACTCCGGTCAGCGTGGCCATCCAGCACATCAACGGCACGCCGCTGTCGCCCTCCCTGCTGAACGGCGACATCCCCACGGGCCTGGAGCAGATCACGATGCATGCCATGTGCTCGGATATCAACATCCGCTATGCTTCTGTAACGGATATGCTGAAGGATATGGAGGAGTTCCGCAAGAACCCTGCCATCCGCTTCACCTTCCTGCCCAAGGGCGGGAGCGCCGCCCAGAACAGCGTCGGCGCCCGGCCTCAGCCCGGCAAGCCTCAGAACACCGCCACCCGGCAGAAGGAGCTGGAGCGGGAGTATGAGCGGCAGGACCGGGAGGAAAAGCGCCGCCGCATGTGGATGATCGTCGCCATTTCTCTGGCTGTGATCGCCTTGATCGGTCTGATCTTCCTGATCCTGGGTCAGGGCAGCGGCGAGACACCCACGGAAAGCGTCGGTTCCAGCGACGTGATTACCGATACCACCGCGCCCAGGGAAGTACAGGTTCCCCGCTTCATCGATTCCATCTTCGACGAGAACCTCCAGGAGAACAACCCCTGGCTGAAGCTGGTCTGCACCGAGGATTCCTATTCCTACCGGGACGATTATGAAGCCGGCGTGGTCTACGACCAGAGCCCCGCGGCCGGCTCGATGGTTCCCCCGGGAACGGAGGTCTTCCTCTACGTCTCCCTGGGCGAGCAGACCGACACGATGCCGAAGCTGGAGGGCTATACCGCCGAGAACGCGAATATCCTGCTGAAGGCCCTGAAAATCAATCTCATCGTTCTGACAGATAAAGAAAACAGCGACGACGTGGCCCTGGACCGGGTCACCCGCACGGATCCTCCCGAGGGCGCCGAGCTGAAAAACGGCCAGGTGGTCACAATCTATCTGAGCCTCGGGCCAGAGGTCAAAATGGTGAAGGTGCCCGGCGTGGAGGGGGCGTCCCTGGCCAACGCCACAGCCTCCATCAACGCCAGAAGCCTGGAGATCGCAAGCAGCGAGGAGTACAGCTCCACCGTTGCCGCCGGCTACGTCATCTCCCAGAGTCCTGCCGCCGGAACCGAGGTGGAGGAGGGGAGCACCGTCCGGGTCGTGGTCTCCAAGGGCAGGCAGATGGTGAAGGTACCCAGCGTCACGGGCAAGAGCGAGGACAGCGCGACGACGAGCCTGGAGGATCTGGGGCTCAGAGCGCAGATTCAGACGGAATACAACGCCTTCGTTTCCGCCGGTCAGGTCATCAGCCAGACGCCGGAGGCCAATACGGAGGTTCTGCCCGGCACCACCGTCACGCTCACAGTTTCTCTGGGGCTTGCGCCTCCTCCCAGCGAGGAGCCCGAGCCCTCCGACAGCAGCGAGCCCGACCAGCCGACGCCCAGCGAGGAAAACCCCGGCGGCGAAACGCCGTCAGAGCCCTGACGGAGGTTTCATGGAGGAAGTACAAGGCCGCATCGTCAAGGCCCTCTCCGGCTTCTACTACGTCGCCGCGGGGGAGGTCCTGCTGGAATGCCGCGCCCGCGGCAAATTCCGCAAGACCGGCGAATCCCCCCTGGTGGGCGACCGGGTCACGGTCCTGCGGGAAAGCCCGGAGAAGGGAAGCGTCCACAGCATTCTGCCCCGAAAAAACAGCTTCGTCCGGCCGCCCGTGGCCAACCTGGATCTGCTGGTAATCCTGGCTTCCCGTTCCATCCCCGTCACGGAGCCCTTTCTGATCGACCGCATGACGGCCATCGCCCTGCGGCAGGGGGTGGAGCCCGTGATCTGCGTCAACAAGGCGGATCTGGCCTCTCCCGAGCCCCTGGCGGACGTCTACCGGGCCGCCGGCTTCTCCGTGGTCTGCACCAGCGCAGAGACGGGGGAGGGAATCGAGACGCTGCGGAGCCTGATTGCGGGGAAAACCGTGGCCTTCACCGGCAACTCCGGCGTCGGCAAGAGCGCCATCCTGCGCCGCCTCTGCCCGGGGCTGGAAATTCAGACCGGCGAAGTTTCGGAGAAGCTTGGCCGTGGCCGCCACACCACCCGCCACGTGGAGCTCTATCCCATCGGCGGCGATACCTGGGTAGCGGATACCCCCGGCTTCGCCTCCTTCGACCTGGAGCTGATGGATCCCATCCCCAAGGAGGCGCTGGAGGACTGCTTCCCGGAGTTCCGCCCCTTCCTGGGCCGCTGTCGCTTTTTGGACTGCAGCCATCGCAAGGAGCCGGACTGCGCCGTCCTGGCCGCCGTTGCCGTTGGCGAAATCCCAGCCTCCCGCCACCGCAGCTACCTCCGCCTCTACGAGGCGGCCCTGCAGCTCAAGCCCTGGGAAACGAAGTGAGAAGGAAAAAGTAAGAAGTAAGAAGGTAACTGTTCAGTCGAGCTGTAGGGGGCGGCGCCCTCGACGCCCCGCGTCGGGCGTTCAAGCCGAAAAACGGGCCGTCGAAAGCGCCGGACCCAACGTATGGAAGGACAGCCGCCCCTGTATTCCGAACCCGTTTTCCAAATGGCAATTTGGAAAACTCCTCAATTTTTCATTTTCAATTTTCTATTCTCAATCCGAATACCCGCCGCCCTTCGCCGCATAGACTTGCGGCGGAAGGCGGTGTTTTTATGTTCTGCAATCGCGTGCTGTGCCGCCCCCTGTTGTGGGCAGGCGCGGCGTTTTTGATTTCCGCGCTGATCGGCTCCTTTTGGGTCAGCTTCCTCCTGGGCGGGCTCCTGCTCTGCCTCGGCATTCTCGCAAGAAACCCGTAAGCTGAGTTCCAAACGACTTCCAATCGCAGCCTGAAATCACAGAAGCGTTTCGTTTTTCCGTTCGGGCTGCATTTCCCGACCGCCGCGCTCATATAGTTATGTCAGAACCTACAAGGAGGAAGCAAGCATGGAAATCCTGTTTCACGCGCAGACGATCAAGTATCTGGCGGAGAAGCGATACGACGACATCCGTCAGGAGCAGACGGGGGAGATCGTCATACCCGAGAGCCTGCCCGAGCTGGACCGGGTGGTGGACTGCTTCGGGACGGTGCTGGTCCAGAGCCGCACCGTGGACAGCGGCAGCGTCACGGTCTCCGGTGGCATTCAGTGCGGGGTGCTCTACGTCCCGGCGGGCGAAGAGCGTCTGGAACGCCTGGAGCTCTGGCTGCCCTTTACCGTGACAAAGAAGCTCCCCACGGAGCCGGGGACCGTCCTGCACTACTGGGGCTGGCTCCGCTCCCTGGAGGCCCGTTTCGTCAATGCACGCAAGCTGCTGGTCCGGGCGGAGCTGGGCAGCGAGCTGACTCTGCTGAGTCCGGCGGAGCTGGAGCTGCAGCAGCCGGAGCGCTGTCCCCGGGGCCTGATCTGCAAGACGGAGACCTTCCCCATGCGTCTGCCCCTCTGCGCCGCCGAGAAGGAGGTGCGGATCGCGGACGAGGTCCTGATGCCGGAGGACGGTCCCGGCGTCGACCGCCTGTTGAAGGCCCAGTGCGCCGTGGAGCTGGGGGAGCGCCGGGTCCTGGGGGAGCGGGTAATCTTCCAGGGCGAGCTGGTTCTGCGCGTCCTGGGTCTCACGGAGGCCGGGGAGCCCGTGCGCTGGAGCGGGAGCGTACCCTTTTCCCAGTATGCGGACCTGGACCGCAGCCTGGAGGAGGATGCGGACGTCTCTGCCCAGCCCATCTTCAACCACGTGGAGATCGACACCGACGGGCAGCCGGACAGCCGCCGTCTGCTGGTGAATCTCAGCTTTACGGTCCAACTGGTGCTCCGGGGCGAGCTTCCCGTGACCCTGACCCAGGATGCCTACTGCCTGGACGGAGAGCTGGCGCCGCAGTGGCAGCGCGTGGAACTCACGCCCTGCCTGGACGTGGTGGAGACCGATCTGACCCAGACCCTGGAGCTGCCCGCCGAGGCCGTCTCCCTGCTGGACTGGACCGTGTTTCCGGACCGGACCGACGCTGCGCCGGGGGCGGCATTCGCCCGCGGCGGTCTGGGGCTCAATCTGCTCTACTACGACGGCGAGCATCGCCTTCAAGGCCGCCTGCAGCGGCGGGAGCTGCGGGTGGAGCGTCAGGCGGAGCCCTCCGCAGACTGGCGCTGCGTTCTGCTGCCGGGCCGGGAGCTCCGGCAGCAGGGGCGTCAGCTGCTGCTGCCCTTGACGGCCCGCCAGCGCTACTGCCAGACGGAAGCCCTGCGAAATCTCTGCGGCGCGGAGCTGCGGCCCCTGCCCCGGATGGAGGGGCCTTCGCTGATTGTTCGGGCTGCCTCCGGGGAGCTTTGGCAGATCGCCCGGGAAAACGGCAGCACCGTCCGGGCCATTCAGACGGCCAACGGCCTGGAGGAGAGCTGCCTGCGTGAGGAGCGGCTGCTGTTGATCCCCACGGGCCGGGGCGTTACGTCGATCGGGGAGGAATCGGAATGAAGCTGTACGAGGATATGGAACGGCGCACCGGCGGTCAGGTCTACGTAGGCGTCACCGGTCCGGTGCGGGTGGGAAAGTCCACCTTTGTCAAGCGCGTCATGGAGGAGCTGGTACTGCCCAATATCCGGGACGAGTACGTCCGGGAGCGGGCGCGGGATGAGCTGCCGCAGAGCGGCTCCGGACGCACGGTCATGACCGCGGAGCCGAAATTCGTCCCGGAGGAGGCGGTGGAGATCAGTCCGGACGGACAGACGAAGCTCTCCGTCCGCCTGATCGACGCCGTGGGCTATATGATCCCGGGAGCCCTGGGGGGCACGGAGGACGGCGCGCCTCGCATGGTGACGACCCCCTGGTTTGACCACGAGATCCCCATGACCGAGGCCGCGGAGCTGGGAACCCGGAAGGTCATGGAGAACCACTGCACCGTGGGTCTGGTAATCACCACCGACGGAAGCGTGACCGAGATTCCCAGGGCCGATTACGTCCAGGCCGAGACCCGGGCCATCCGGGATATGCAGGCCACGGGCAAGCCCTTCCTGGTGCTGCTGAACAGCGCCGCCCCGGAGGCGCCCGAGACGGCAGCCCTGGCCCGGAGCATCGAGGAAAGCAGCGGGGCCCGGGTCCTGCCTGCGGATTTGCTGAAGCTGGAGCGGGGACAGCTGACCGCCATTCTGACGGAGCTGCTGGGCCAGTTCCCGCCGTCCCGCCTGGAATTCTGCTTCCCCTCCTGGTTTGACGCCCTGGAGCCGGAGCAGCCCTGGAAACGGGAGCTCTTTGCCGCCATCCGGGAGGCCGCCCCGCGGGTGGAGCGGATCAGCCAGGCCGGGCTCCTCAGCCAAGCGCTGGAGGCGCTGGAGAACGTCAGCGCCTGCGCTCTGACCCAGACGGACCTGGGCCGCGGAATCCTGCGCTGGACCGTCAGCCTGCCGGAGAGTCTCTTCTACGGGATTTTGTCCCAGCGCTCCGGCGTGGTCATGGAGAACGACGGAGACCTGCTGCGGACCCTGAGCCGCTGCGCCGCCATCCGGGAGGAATATGAGCGCTTGTGCTCCGCCCTGGAGCAGGTCCGCAGCTCCGGCTACGGGGTGGTTCTGCCGGTCCGGGCGGAGCTGACGATGGAGCCGCCGGAGCTGGTCAAGAAGGGCGGCGCCTGGGGCGTCCGCCTCCGGGCCTCGGCACCCTCCATCCACATGCTGCGGGCGGACCTGGCGGCGGAGCTGAGTCCCACCGTGGGCAGCGAGAGCCAGGCCCGGGAGCTGGTCGAGAGCCTGAGCGAGGCCCGCGAGTCGGAGGACGGGGCTGTCTGGGACAGCAATTTGTTCGGCAAGACCGTCTACGATCTGGTCAGCGAGCGGCTCAACGCCAAGCTGACCGGGCTGCCCGAGGATGCCCGGATGAAGCTCCGCCGCGCTCTGGAGCGCATCGTCAACGAGGGCGCCAACGGCCTCATCTGTCTCGTATTATAGGGAACAGGGAGCAGGGAACGGGGAACAGATACGTTGTAGGGGGCAGCGTCCTCGACGCCCCGCCGTATCCCCACCGCGCTACCCCGTAGCGGCGATCATCGATCGCCATGCGTTCGGCGCGAACGCAATTTGCCGCAGGCAAATCCCGACAGACGTTCCGAAGCGTCTGCGCCTCGCGCGTTTCGATGCGGTACCAGGCAATAGGGAGCAGGGAACGGGGAACAGATACGCTGTAGGGGGCGGCGTCCTCGACGCCCCGCCGTATCCCCACCGCGCTACCCCGTAGCGGCGATCATCGATCGCCATGCGTTCGGCGCGAACGCAATTTGCCGCAGGCAAATCCCGACAGACGTTCCGAAGCGTCTGCGCCTCGCACGTTTCGATGCGGTACCAGGCAATAGGGAGCAGGGAACGGGGAACGAGGGTCGATCCGCCCTGCTGCAGCGCGGCGCGCCATGCCCTGAGCGCCCGCGCTTTCCCCGATCCCATCCCGAAATAGGTCTTGCATTCTGTTCTCCCATGCGCTACAATAGATACGGCAGATATGCTGTATCACTCTGCGTACCACATGGGAAAGGATGAATCAATTGTGGAACCATTTGCAAATCTGACGCTTCCCGAGAAGGAAGCCCTTCGGAAAAGCCTGCGGGAGGAATTTGACCGCGTCTGTGAGAAGAAGCTGAAGCTCAACATGGCCCGCGGCAAGCCCGGCAAGGAGCAGCTGGACCTGGTCTCCGGTATTCTGACGATTGTGAGCGATCCCGACGACTGCGAATGCGACGGGATCGACGTCCGCAACTACGGCAATCTCTCCGGCCTGCCCTCCGCCAAGGCCCTGTTTGCCGATCTCCTGGGCTGCAAGCCCGAGCAGTGCTTTGTGGGCGGCTGCGCCAGCCTCCAGTTGATGTACGACCTGATCGCCAAGGCCTGGACCCACGGTCTGAAGAACAGCCCCCGTCCCTGGTCTCAGGAGCCCAAGGTCAAGTGGCTCTGTCCGGCGCCCGGCTATGACCGTCATTTCGGCGTCTCCAAGAGCTTCGGCATGGAGATGATTACCGTTCCCATGACCCCCGAGGGACCGGATATGGACCTGGTGGAGGAGCTGGTGAAGGACCCTGCCGTCAAGGGCATCTGGTGCGTTCCCAAGTACTCCAATCCCCAGGGCTTCGTCTATTCTGAGCGGACCGTCTCCCGCTTTGCGGCCCTCAAGCCCGCCGCCCCCGACTTTGCCGTGATGTGGGACAACGCCTACTGCGTCCACGAGGTCTTTGGCGACTACCTGCCCTTCCCGGATATCCTCTCCCTCTGCGCCGAGGCCGGGAACCCCGATATGGTATACGAATTCGCCTCCACCTCCAAGATCACCTTCCCCGGCGGCGGCATCTGCGTCATGGCGGCCAGCGAGGCCAACCAGGCCTATCTGCAGGGCCTGCTGAAGTTCCAGATCATCTCCTACGACAAGGTGAACCAGCTGCGCCACGTGCGCTTCCTGCAGGACAAGGCCCACACCGTCGAGCTTATGAAGCGGCACGCGCAGATTCTGGCCCCCAAGTTCACCTGCGTCCTGGAAACCCTGAAGAAGGAGATCGGCCCCCTGGGTCTGGCGGCCTGGGAGGAGCCCAAGGGCGGCTACTTCATCTCTGTCAACACCCTGCCCGGTCTGGCGAAGCGGACCCTGGAGCTCTGCGCCCAGGCCGGCGTGACCATGACCGCCGCCGGCGCCACCTACCCATACGGCAAGGACCCCGCCGACAGCAACATCCGCATCGCCCCCAGCTACCCCGCTCTGGACGAGCTGCGGCAGGCCATCGAGGTCTTCTGCCTCTGCCTGAAGCTGGCGGCTCTGGAGAAGGAAAGCGTTTGACCGTCGATCCCAGTTGACACAGCCCACGGAGCCGTCCGTGGGCTGCTTTATTTTGTTGGGTTGTTCCTCCGAAGGGCTGTTCTGTCTCATGGCAGAACAGCTCCGCGAAACGGAGTAAACGGGGAAAAATTGTTCTCTTTCCAGCGGATTTTCTTGCAATCCCGAAGCTTTTATGCTATCATAAGCAGAAAGTGTTGCTCACAAGTTTCTGCATCTGCGTACGGTGGGCCAACTTGAACGACAGCTATTCGGAGGTGGGTATTATGGATCAGCAAGAACTGAACAAGGAAAACCCGGAACAGCAGGCCCCGGAGCAGCAAGAGAATCGCGAGACGCCCTACGTGGAGCGGCCCAGGAGCCAGCGAATCCTTGCCTGGGCGTTGGCGGGCGTCGTCGCGCTGGGCGTGGTGCTGTATCTCTGCTGGCTCTCCGGCATTCTGAAGTGATCGTATGCGGATTTTAGGCATTGACCCCGGCTATGCCACCACCGGCTTCGGCCTGCTGGATACGGACGGCCCGGAGCCGCGGCTGCTGGGCTGCGGCGTGGTCACCACGCCCAAGGAGCTGCCCTTTCCCCAACGGCTGGAGATTCTCTACGACGATCTGCTGGAGCTGGTGGAGCGCACGAAGCCCGACGCCGCCGCTGTGGAGGAGCTCTTCTGGGGCCACAACATCACCACCGGCATCGGGGTCTCCCACGGCCGGGGCGTGATTCTGCTGGCGCTGACCAAGGCCGGCGTTCCGGTCTTTGAGTACACGCCCATGCAGGTCAAGCAGGCCGTGGTGGGCTACGGCAAGGCGGAGAAGCGTCAGGTCATGGACATGACCCGCCGCATTCTGAAGATGGAGCAGGCCGCCCGCCCCGACGACGCGGCGGACGCCATCGCCATTGCCCTGTGTCACGCAAGGAGCCAGAGCTCGCTTCTGGCGAAGCTCGCTCAGAACAGGGATCAGGGAACAGGGAACAGGGAACAGGGGAACAGGGAACAGTCCGCAGCGGCGTACCCTGTGCGCCATTCCAACGAATAAAGGAAACAAATCGCTATGTTTTATTATCTGAACGGAAAAATTACCGTCCTCGAGGCAGGGCTGGCGGTGGTGGACTGCGCCGGGGTGGGCTACGCCTGCCACTGCAGCAGCTACACCCAGTCCCAGCTCCGGGTGGGGGAGGAGCACCGGCTCTATACCCACGTCAACGTGAAGGAGGACGCCTTCGATATCTACGGCTTCTCCGGCCGGGAGGAGCTGCGGCTCTTCGAGCTGCTCACCGCCGTCACCGGGATCGGTCCTGCCTCTGCGCTGGCCATTCAGTCCGTGCTCTCGCCGGACCAGCTGACCCTGGCCATCCTGACCGGCGACGAGAAATCCATTACCAGAGCCAAGGGCGTCGGCGCCAAGAGCGCCAAGCGCATCATCCTGGAGCTGAAGGACAAGATCGGCGGCGAGCTGGACTTCTCCGCCGGCGTCGACGGCGCTGCTCCCGCGGCGGTATACCAAGACGGCGGCAAGCTTGCTCTGGCCACTGCGGCCCTGGCGGAGCTGGGCTATTCCCAGTCCGAGGCCGCCTCCGCGCTCAAGGGCGCCGACGCCGAAAAGCTCAGCGTCGAGGAGCTGGTCCGCTACGGCCTGCGGGCCATGGTCAGCGCCCGCCTGTAGGGGCGCTCATTGAGCGCCCGCCGAACCCCGCTTGAAGGCAATTGATAATTGAAAATGAAAAATTGAAAATTGTAGTATCGTTCAAATTGCCATTTGAACGATTGAAAAAAGGAAACGGCTGTAGATCCGATCTGTTTCGTTTTCCAAATGGCAATTTGGAAAACACAATCATTTTCAATTTTCAATTCAAACAGGTCCATCCCATGATACAAATTCCGTTGATTTAGAACAGAAGAGGATTCGATATGAGCATCGACTTTTCCAAAGATTACGAAGCCCCCGTCGTGACGGCCTCCATAACGCCCATGGACGAGGGCGAGCTCTCCCTGCGCCCGCGGACCCTCCGGGATTATACCGGCCAGGAGAAGGCCAAGGAGAATCTGGCCGTCTACATCGAGGCGGCCCGCCGCCGGAACGAGCCCCTGGACCACGTGCTGCTCTACGGACCTCCGGGCCTGGGCAAAACGACCCTGGCCGGGGTCATCGCCAACGAGATGGGAGTCAATATCCGGGTCACCTCCGGCCCCGCCATTGAGAAGCCCGGCGACCTGGCGGCCCTGCTCACCAACCTGAACCCGGGCGATATCCTGTTTATCGACGAGATCCACCGCCTCAACCGGGTCGTGGAGGAAATTCTGTATCCCGCCATGGAGGACTTCGCCATCGACATCATCGTGGGCAAGGGGCCCAGCGCCAACTCCATCCGCCTGGACCTGCCCCGCTTCACGCTGATCGGGGCTACCACCCGGGCAGGACAGCTCTCCTCGCCGCTGCGGGACCGCTTTGGGGTCTCGCTGCGCCTGGAACTCTATCGGCCCGAGGAGCTGGCGCGGATCGTCACCCGCTCCGCAAGCCTCTTCGGCATGCAGATCGACCCGGCCGGCGCGCGGGAGATCGCCTCCCGCAGCCGGGGAACGCCCCGCATCGCCAACCGCATTCTGCGCCGCGTCCGGGACTACGCCCAGATCTACTACGACGGGGTCATCACCGAAGCGGCGGCCGCTCACGCCCTGGAGAAGCTGGAGATTGACGAGCTGGGCCTGGACCGCATCGACCACCGGATGCTGCGGGCCATCATCGAGAACTACGGCGGCGGCCCCGTGGGGCTGGAGACCCTGGCGGCCACCATCGGCGAGGAGGCCGTCACGCTTGAGGACGTCTACGAGCCCTATCTGATGCAGATCGGCTTTCTCTCCCGCACGCCCAGAGGCCGCTGCGTCACACAGCTGGCTTATGAACATCTTGGAATCGCTTATATCGGTCAGCAGCAGATGAAGTTGTAAATAATTATAAATGTCGATGGAAAAGCATGAATATTCATTATTTTTTGTGAAATATTTACAGATTTGAAAAAGAAATGTTAATTTTGGCAAAAAATTTGTTGACAGATGGATATTGCGTGGTATAATTAGCATCGAAAATGTTTAAACAAATGGTAGAAGATTATAGTCAGTATTCGATTTCGGAGCTTTTGAGCCTGTCCGCGCAGTCGCATGACGCGATGCGCGAGCTGATTCAGCGGCACGCTCGTCTGGTGCGAGCCTGCGCGCGTCCGCTGTTCTTAACGGGCGGCGACAACGAGGATCTGGTTCAGGAGGGCATGATCGGCCTGCTGGACGCCATCCGGAGCTACGAAGCGGAGCGGGAAACGCCCTTTGAGGCCTATGCCGCGCTGTGCATCCGGCGTCGGATGATTTCCGCGGTCCGCGCCGCCTCCGCCCGGAAGCACGCGCCGCTGAACGAGTCTGTTCCCTTGGACGAGCCCCGAAGGATCGGCAGCGATCCGGAAGCGGAGCTGCTGAGCCGGGAAAGGACCCGTGAGCTGACGGAAGCGCTGCGGGCGCGGCTGACGCCGACGGAGCGCAGCGTCCTGGAGCTCTATCTGGACGGCTTCTCCTACCGTGAGATCTCCCAGCGCGTCGGCAGACCACCGAAATCCGTAGACAACGCTGTCCAGCGGATCCGCCGAAAGGCCGCGCAGCTTCTTGGCGAAAACGGCCCGTCCGTTTAGCATATACTATTCTGGCCATGTTCGCGATATTTTAGGACAGGCAACCAAAAGAGAGGTAAAAATCCCATGTTCGAAGACAAGACCTTAGTTTGCAAAGAGTGCGGCAACGAGTTCGTTTTCACCGCCGGCGAGCAGGAATTCTACGCTGAGAGAGGCTTCCAGAACGAGCCCCAGCGCTGCAAGGCCTGCCGTGACGCCCGCAAGAACGCGGCCCGCGGTCCCAGAGAGTTCTTCACTGCTGTTTGCGCGGCCTGCGGCCGGGAAGCTCGCGTTCCCTTCGAGCCCAAGACCGATCGCCCCGTCTACTGCAGCGAGTGCTTTGCAAAGATGAGAGAGAACGGCTGATTCTTTCAGTCTGGCGGCATCCGAATCCGGATGCCGCCTCTCTTTTTTCTGGACAAATCTCATTTCGTATGCTATACTATACTATGAAGAAATATGTCGTTGCGTTATTGCAAGCAGAAGGGGAGTGGTCCTTTGCAGAAACGATTGGATTCCCGAAAAGAAGCCGTAATCAAATACCTGCCGACGCTGATTCTGATTTACTGCATCCTGCAGCCAATCCTGGACGTGATCGGGTATTGGCAAATGATGCTGAAATACGGCAATACGTTCACAATGCTGATCCGTATGCTGCTGCTGGCGGGTTCCGTTCTGCTGGGCTTCCTCCTCTCGGAGCGGAAGCGCTATTACTTTCTCACCGCGGCCGTTTTGCTGGTGCTGACAGGGATGCACGTCGTTGCCAACCTGCCCGGCGGCTACACCGAGCCCATCACGGATCTGGTGAATCTGATCCGCATCTACCTCATGCCCATGACGGTGCTCTGCTTCATCACTTTCCTGCGCAGGGGAGGCGACAAAGCCTTCCACGCCATGAAGACGGGCATGCTCATCAATATTTTGATTATCGTGCTGGTGGAGCTGCTGAGCGTGATCACCGGCACCGACCGGGAGACCTATCGCCATGAGCACATCGGCGTGCTGGGCTGGTTCTTCTGGGCCAACAGCCAGAGCGCGATCCTCTCTATGATGGCGCCCATCGTGATCTGCTGGTCCCTGTCCCGCTGGAAGGACAAGCTGCTGCCCGTGGCGCTGTTTACGGTGGCCGCGGAGGTCGCGCTGTACTTCTTCGGCACCCGTCTGACCTTCGGCGCCATGGTGGCTTCAGGCCTTGCCGTAGGCGTCTGCCTGCTGCTGATGGACCGCAGCCGCTGGAGGCAGGCCGCGGTGATCCTTCTGGTCACGGCTCTGTTCACCTGCGCGTTTCCGTTTTCTCCCATGGCCCGCCGCATGCAGGCCGTGGAAGACATCAACGAGCGGGGCGCGGAGAAGATTTCCGAGCAGAACATCACCCCGCTGCCGGACGACCAGATTCCAACGGAGACTTTGGATCCCAGCAATCCGAACCACCACCCCAGCGGGCCGGGCGTGCCGAACTATTCCGACGAAGACTGGATCAAGATGGAGCGGATTTATCACGGCTATCTCTACGGAATGCTCCAGCGTTTCGGCTTTGAGCGGGTGGCCGCAAAATACAACTACACGCTGGATTCCGCCATTCTCGGCAACTGGCGCACGGAGAAGCTGACTTTCTGCGACCTGCTGATGGAGGACAAGCCGCTGCTCTGCCGCTTCTTCGGCGCGAATCTGATGGATATGCGGGAGTTCGTGGTGGCCGGCGTCCGGAACGAGGAAACCGGCGCCTGGGAGGACGGCTACGTCAACTTCGACGTGGAGAACGACTTCCACGGCATCTACTATCTGCTGGGCATCGTAGGCCTGGTGCTGATGACAGTTTTCCTGCTCTATTTCGGCGTTGTGGCCCTCTACCGGGTGATCCGGGATTTCAAGACCTATTTCACCGTGGATATGATCGGCTTTGCCGGCGCCTATCTCTTCGGCCTGATGCACGCCTATTTCACGGTTTCCGTCCTGCGGCGGAACAACGCCTCTGTCTACATGGCGCTGGTGCTGGCGGGCCTGTGGTATTTGAGCCGGAAGCGTGGGAATCGGATCTCCGGGGAGGAGAAATGCAATGAAGCGCCTGAATGCTCTTCATGACCGGCTCAGCCGTCTGCTCCCTGCCCTTGTGGCGGTCTTCCTCCTGACACAGCCCGTTTTGGACGTGCTGGGATACTGGCAGCAGCAGCTGAAAATTCCCAACTTGCTGACCATGGCCGTCCGCTTCGGCCTGCTGGTCGGCGCGGTTCTGACGGGCTTCGTACTGTCCGCCCGCAAGCGCTGGTATTTCCTCACCGCGGGGCTGCTTGCGGTTGTGAGCCTTGGGCATATTTTGGCGTGCCTGCCCAATTACCACGATGCGATCGCTGATTTGGAGAATCTTTTGCGAATCTTTTGCCTGCCGCTGATGTGTCTCTGCTTTGTGACCTTCCTTCGGGAGAACCCAAGGACGATTGATACGGCGCTGGCCTGCTGCGCATTGGATCTGGCAATCATCGCAGCGGTGATGCTTCTGAGCACCCTGACCGGCACGGATCCCCACACCTACTCTATGGAGAAGTTTGGGGTTTTGGGCTGGTTCGTCTGGGCCAACAGCCAGAGCGCCATCCTGTCTATGCTGGCGCCGCTGGCTATTGTTTGGGCGCTGCGACGCTGGCCGGACCGGCTTTTGCCGGTGCTTCTGGTGGGCCTGGGAGCTGCTCTGCCCCAGTTCTTTCTCGGCACCCGGCTCGCCTTTGCCACTATGGCTGCTACGGGCGTTGTGATGGCGCTGGCCTGCCTTCTCTTTGCCCGCAATCGGCGTAAGCAGGCGCTGGCCCTGGCGCTGATTTCCGTTTTGCTGGCGGTTGCCTGGCGCTGGTCGCCTCTGATGACTCGGCAGCAGAATGCCGAGGCTGTCGATGCGCGCAACAATCAGTATCTGGACGAGCTGGGCCTGGAGTACCGGAGCGTCAACGCCGAAACACTGGCGGACGATCCGGCCCTTCACGCAGAGGTAGAACGCTATTACAACCACTATATCAAGGCCATGGTTCAGCATTTCGGCTTTGACCGGGTGGCCGCCCGCTACAATTACAGCCTTGCCCCGGAGGTTTTGGGCAGTCGGCGTCTGGAGCGCATTACATTCTGTGAAATGCTCATGGAGGACGCAGGGCTGCTGCCCCATCTGTTTGGGCTCAACGTGATGGATATGCGGGAGTTCATGGTCAACGGTTTTGTGAATCTGAAGACAGGCGAAAAGGTCAGCGGCTATATGATTTTCGACGTGGAGAACGACTTCCACGGCATCTATTTTCTCACCGGCTGGGTGGGGCTGGCGCTTACTGCGGCCTGTCTGCTCTGGATCGGTCTCAGGGCTCTGTGGCGCTTTCTTCGGGACTGGAAGCGCTGCGGCAGTCTGGAGCTGGCAGCCCTTGCGCTGTGCTATGGCTACGGGATGATCTATGCTCTGCTCACGGTTTCAACCCTGCGGCGGAATAACGCGTCCGTCTATTTTGCTCTGGCTCTGGCCGGTCTGCTGGTCCTCACCGACCGGAACCGGCCCAATGCGGCTGAACAGCAGCCAGACTGATTTCGGATGCTGTCTGCTGCGGCGATCCCAATCGCAACATTTTAGGAAAGGAATGCCGTCATGCTTCCATCCAAGGCTTTTTCGGAGCGGCTCCGGGCACTGGTCCCTCTGGTGACCGTGGTTTTCTGTGTGAGTCAGCCTTTACTGGATATGCTGATTTTTTTCGCGTCCAAGAATGACTGGAGCACACTGCCCACCGCAATCCTCCGCTTCTGCCAGGCCGGCCTGATTGTCGGCATGGGCCTGATCCTGACCCGCCGGAAATGGGTCTATGCCCTGATGGGAGCGGCCTTTGGTCTGTATCTGGCGGGCCATATTCTGGCCTGCTGCCGCTATGGCGTGATAGACCTTTGGCTGGATCTTGCCGAGCAGCTTCGCATTCTCATGCTGCCTTCGCTGACGCTGGGCTTTGTCACCCTGTTCAAGGCCAATGACCGTGGCCTGCAGGCGCTCGGTAAGGGCTTGCTGATCAATCTGTGCCTGATTGTACTGTCGGAGATCCTCAGCGTTCTCACCGGGACGGAACCCTACACCTATACCGATAAAGACCGGGGCATCCAGGGATGGTTTCTCTGGCCCAACAGCCAATCGGCTGTCATCTCCATGCTTTCCCCGCTGGTGATCGTCTATACCCTCCGGCGCTGGAAGGGCAGACTGCTGCCGCTGGGACTGGTGTGCTTGGCCAGTTTTGGTATCCTCTATCTGAATGCCACCCGCCTGGCCTATGCGTCCCTGGTGGGGACGGGACTGGGTCTGGGTGTGCTGGTCTGGTATCTGGACCGGGAGCGGCGCCGTCAGGGAGCGCTGATCCTGTTCATCGGCCTTGCCTTTTTGCTGTTGTATCCTTTTTCACCGATGCGAGAGACGCGGCAGCAGATGGCCGAGAATGCCGGCATCAAGCAAAGCTGGATCGACGAGGCGGTTGCTCAATACGGAGTTCCCGCAGGCTCTGACCGAACCGACAACCAAGATGCTTTGCGCGCGGCTTATCGCTATGATCTGCAGGGCCTGGTGGACCGCTTTGGCCTTCAGACCACAGCCAAGGCCTATGACAATACCCTCAAGGCCAGCCGCATTTTCGATAAGCGCTTCAAGCGGCTGACATTTTGCAAGCTTCTCATGGAACAGGCCCCGGCCAGCTCCTGGGTCTTCGGCCTGGAGATCGGGACAACCCGCCAGCAGACGCTGCTTTTCGACTTTTACACCCGAAGCTGGACTCCCGGAGTTGAGATTTTCGAGATGGAGTACGACCTGTACAGCGTGTTTTACTACTGCGGCATTGTGGGCTTTTGTATCGTGGTCGGGCTTGTGATCTGCGTGGGGCTTCGGGCTCTGCTAACGCTGCTGCGGCACACCCGGCAACGCCTGAATCTGGAATGGATCGCCTTTTTCATGGCCTATGGCATTTGCGTGATCTACGGCTGTTTTACCATCTCCGTGGTCCGCCAGACGAACGCTTCTGTCTTTTTTGCCCTGAGCATGGCTGGCCTGTGGACCCTGACCCCGAATCCGCGCCGAAACAGCGCTGCATAAAGGAGAAGCTATGAATGTTTCCGTAATCATCCCGGTCTATCAAGTGGAGGCCTATCTGCCCGGCTGTCTTGCATCCGTCCTGGCCAATGAGCTGACGGACTGCGAGATCATCCTGGTGGACGACGGCTCTCCCGACGGCTGCCCCGCCCTCTGCGACGAATACGCCGCGAAGTACCCGGAGCTGATCCGGGTGATCCACCAGTCCAACGGCGGCCTGGGGGCCGCCCGCAACACCGGCATCGAGGCCGCCCGAGGCGAGTGGCTGTTCTTTCTGGACAGCGACGATAAAATCCACCCGGATACCCTGGCCGTCCTGCGCCGGGCGATCCGGCCCGAGCTGGACGTGATCGGCTTCCAGTTCTTTGCCGATGACGGCGAGAACCCGCCGACGCCCCAGAGCTGCGGCTTCGCGGGCGATGGCGTCCCCTTTGCCCTGGCCGAGCGAAAGAACTATCTGCTGGCGCTGCCCTCCGCCTGGATGCGGCTCTGGCGGCGAAGCCTCTTCCTGGAGACCGGCATCCGCTATCCCTCCAAGGTCTGGTATGAGGATATCCGCACCACCGCCAAACTGCTGGCCGCGGCCCGTCAGATCGCAGTCCTGCCCGATCATCTCTACTACTATCTATCCCGCCCCGGCTCCATCATGAACAGCAGCAAGCTGGAGCGCAACCGGGAGATCCTGGAGGCCATGGACGATATCCGCGGCTGGTACGCGGCCCAGGGCCTCAGCGAGACCTACCGCGCCGAGCTGGAGGCTCTGACGATCCAGCACGTGCTGCTGGCAGCCTCCGTCCGGGTGGCACGGGCGGACCCGAAGCACCCCCTGCTCCGGGAGCTCCGGAGCTACGTGGAGGAGGCATACCCCGACTGGCGCGCAAACCCCTACAGCCGCGGCCTGCCCCGCATGAAGCGGCTGGCCCTGAAGCTGGTGGAGCACAGGCACTACCGTCTGCTCCGCACACTCTTCAACCTGAAAGGATAAGCTATGAGATTCAGCGTCATCGTTCCGGTCTATAACGTGGCGGACTATCTGCCTGCCTGCATGGAGTCCCTGCTGGTCCAGCGCTGCGAGGACTGGGAGATCATCCTGGTGGACGACGGGGCCACCGACGGCAAATGCCCCGCCCTCTGCGACGAATACGCCGCCCGGCACCCGGAGCTGGTCCGGGTGATCCACCAGGCCAACGGCGGTCTGGGCGCCGCCCGCAACACCGGCATCGAGGCCGCGAAGGGGGAGTATCTGCTTTTCGTGGACAGTGACGACACCGTCGCCCCCGACACCCTGGCCCGCCTCTCCGAGGAAATCGACAGGAGCCCCGCGGATATGTATCTCTTTTCCTTCCGCTACGTGGACGAGGGGGGCGGAGAGCGCCCCGCCGAGCCCGTCAGCGTTCCCGCCCCGGGCCGTGCCGTCACCCTGGCGGAGGAGCCCGGCTTGCTGCTGGAGCCCCCCATGGCCTGGAACCGGCTTTGCCGGGCCGCCCTCTTCCGGGAGAGCGGCGTCCGCTTCCCGGGCCGGGTCTGGTATGAGGACCTCTGCACCACCCCGAGCCTGCTGCTCCGGGCCCGGTCCATCGTCCGGCTGCCCGACGCCTTCTACGGCTATCTGATCCGCCAGGGCTCCATCATGCGCAGCTCCAACCTGAAGCGAAATCTGGAAATACTCAACGCCTTGGATATGGCCCGCGCCCCCTTCGACGAAGCGGGGCTGACGGGGCAATACGAGCCCTGGCTGTGCCTGCTGGCCGTCACCAGCGTCCTGGACGCTGCCCGCCGGGTCCTGACCGTAGATTCCAAAGCGGACTATCTGCCGGAGTTTGTGAACTACCTGAAACAGCATTACCCCGACTACCGCCAAAACGAGCTGCTGCCCGGACTGGGAAGAAAGAAGCTGCTCCTGCTGCGCCTGCTGGAGGGGAAGCACTACCGGCTGGCAAATACACTGTTTCGATTGGCAAAGCTCCTGTAGCGGCGCACGGTTCGCGCCGCCCTGTCTCAGAAAACGGAGGCGCGGATTCTTCGCTTTGCTCAGAATGACATCGCTGCAGGGACTGTCAGAACGCCGGCCCCTGCGGAAAGGACGCAACGTGTTTTCAAAATTCAAAAATCTCAGGGGGAAAAAAGAGGGCGCTCTTGCCTGGAACACCCTGATGCTCTATATTCTGACCTTTTCCAATTACCTGATCTCCCTGGCCATCGTGCCCTACGAGTCCCGCGTGCTGAGCAAGGATGGGGCGGGCGGCTACGGCGCTCTGGGCGTGGCGATGGCCATCATGGTCTATTTCCAGCTCTTCATCGAGTTCGGCTTCCTGTTCTCCGCCACCGAGGAAGTCTCCCGGCACCGGGAGGACAACCGGCGGCTGAATACGCTGATGACGGCCGTGACCCTTTGCAAGCTGGCGCTCTGTGCCGCGGCGCTGCTGGTTCTGTTCGTGCTCTGCCAGGTGATCGACGCCTGGAAGGGGAAGTTCAGCTTCTACCTGCTGTTCTTCATCGGAACCGCCATTAACGCTCTGCTGCCCGATTACCTCTACCGCGGTCTGGAGAAGATGTCCGCCATCACCATCCGCACGGTCTGCATCCGGGTCTTCTCCGCCCTGGGCATCATTTTGTTTCTGAAAAAACCGGAGGATATCTGGATTATTCCGGTGCTGACGGCCATCGGCAACTTCGCCGCCGTCCTTGTCTGCTTCTATGACGCCAAAAAGCGGCTGAACGTCCGCTTCTGCCGGGTGAGCTTCGGAGACGTCTGGCTACGGATGAAGCAGTCCTCGGTCTTCTTCCTCTCCCGCTTTGCCACCACGGCCTATTCTGCGCTGAACACCGTGATTCTGGATATGGTAGCGCCCCAGAACAGCCTGGTTCGCGACTACTACACCGCCTCGGACAAGCTGATGACCACCGGCAAGCAGGCCCTTTCCCCCATCTCCGACAGTCTCTATCCCTACATGGTCAAGCACCGCGACTATCGCCTGGTCAAAAAGGT
Source organism: Oscillospiraceae bacterium (assembly GCA_017519005.1). Classification (GTDB taxonomy): domain Bacteria; phylum Bacillota; class Clostridia; order Oscillospirales; family Oscillospiraceae; genus JAFRPC01. The sequence continues at coordinate 23,326 of JAFWTG010000106.1, forward strand.
GTTGCTGGTCCTGGAGCCCGTCATTTTCGCCTTCTGCGTCGTCATGTTTGTGATTGCGCCGCAGTTCTGCGAGTTCTTCTTCGGCGAGGGCTTCGCGCCGGCGGGCAAGGTCCTGCGGGTTATGCTCCCCACGGCGGTCATAATCCTGCCCAGCTATATCTGCGGCTTCCCCATGCTCTCCTCCATGGGACTCACCAAGCACGCCAACTACTCCACCATCTTCGGCTCGGTGATTCATTTGGTGAATCTGGCCGTCCTGTATTTCACCGGCAATATGAACATGATTACCCTGGGCGCGGCCATGTCTGTGGCCGAAGCGCTGATCCTCGGCTACCGTCTGGCAGTCATCTGGCGCCACCGGGACCGCCTGAAGCAGCAGCCGTAGGGCCCGATTATGCCCGCGAAGCGGGACAATCGGACCGCTCCGCCGCAGGCGGAGAAAAGGAAACGAACAAAGGAGGGTCCAATATGTCGATCCGGGATCTTGGCGTCAAGCTGATTGCAAAAACGACTCCCATCAAAAATAACCGCGTGGTGTTTGACAGCTACAACGGCCGGGGCTACTCCGACAGCCCCAAGGCCATCTGCGAGGTCCTGCTGAGAAGCGGGGAGGAGCTGGAGCTGCTCTGGCTCTGCAGGGACGAGGCCGCCGCAAAGACCCTGCCGGAGGGCGTCACCGCCGTCCCCAACACCGGCATGAAAAAAATCAAGGCCCTGGCCTCCGCCAAGGTCTGGGTGGACAACTGCCGCAAATATGAAAATCTGAAGCGCAAAAATCAGGTTTATCTCCAGACCTGGCACGGCTTCGCCCTGAAAAAGCTGGAGGCCGACGTGGCCGACAAGCTGGAGCCCGCCTACGTGGAAGCCGCCAAACGGGACTCCGCCCAGTGCGACGCCTTCATCTCCGGCAGCGCCTTCATGACGAAGCTCTACCGGGAGCGCTTCTGGTATCAGGGCGCGGTGCTGGAGCTGGGCACCCCCCGCAACGATATCTTCTACCGGGACCACGCCGCTCTCCATGCCAAGGTCTGCAAGGCCCTGGGCCTGCCGGAGGACCGGAAGCTGGCCCTCTACGCCCCCACCTTCCGGGACGATCATTCCATCGACGCCTACCGCCTGGACGCCGCCATGGTGCGCCGCAAGTGCGAGGAGAACTTCAAGGGCGAGTGGTCCGTGCTGATCCGCCTGCACCCCAACGTGGCGCAGCAGTCCGCGGCGCTCTTCGCCTACGACGGCGACCGGCTGGTGGACGCCACCGCCTATCCCGACATGCAGGAGCTGCTCTGCGCCGCCGGTCTGCTGATCACGGACTACTCCTCCTCCATGTTCGACTACGCCCTCACGGGCAAGCCCATCGTCCAGTTTGCCACGGATATCGAGGCCTATCAAAAGGACCGGGACTTCTACTTCCCGCTGGACGCGCTGCCCTTCCCGCTGGCCCGCAGCAATGAAGAATTGGAGACGATCCTGACAGACCTGCAGCCGCTCTGGACCAGCCCGGCCTGGGCCGAGTTCGCCCGGGAGCAGGGCTTCTGCGAGGACGGAAACGCCTCGGTCAAGTGCGCCGCGTTAATTCTGCAGCAAATCAAAAAGAAATAGGCAATAGGCATCAGGCATCAGACCCGACAGTAGCGGCGCACAGTGTGCGCCACGAGTACCCCGCACCGACGAGGCATACTCCGTGACTTTTCGAGTTCAGGAATCAGGTATCAGGTACTGCCTGCAAGCTATATTGAGACATAAACCCGCTGCCCAGTTCAGACACTGTATGGGAAGGAATTGGGCAATAAACAAACAATATAGCCAAGCTATAGCAGACGATATGAACGGGCTCCAAAGCAACCAAATATCTACACGCTTTCGAGCGGTGCCTGATGCCTGATGCCCGATGCCTGATGCCTCAAAAACCAAATTCGAAACGAAAAGGATAAAACTGCTGAAAAAAGGAGACCCAAACCATGAAACGCGTCATCACCTACGGAACCTTCGACCTGCTTCACTACGGTCACATCAATCTGCTCCGCCGGGCCAAGGCCCTGGGGGACTATCTGATCGTGGTCCTCTCCACCGACGAGTTCAACTGGAACATGAAGCAGAAGAAATGTTACTTCACTTACGAGATTCGCAAGCAGCTGCTGGAGGCCATTCGCTACGTGGACCTTGTCATTCCCGAGGAGAGCTGGGAGCAGAAAATCTCCGACGTGAAGGAGTACCACGTGGACACCTTCGTCATGGGCGACGACTGGACCGGCAAGTTCGACTTCCTGAAGCCCTACTGCGAGGTGGTCTATCTGCCCCGTACCCCGGAGATTAGCACCACCCAGATCAAGAACGATCTGAACCACAAGGACTGAGTATGCGGGACGTTCTCGGAAAAGAAGCGGAGCTGGGCGGCAAGCGCCTCTGGCTCCTGGACATGGACGGCACCATCTACATGGAGGACCGGATCTTTGACGGGACCCTGGAGCTCCTGGCTGAGATCCGCGCCCGGGGCGGCCGCTACGTCTTCATCACCAACAATTCCTCCAAGTCCGTGACCGACTATCTGAACAAGGTCCGGGCCATGGGCATCCCGGCGGGGGAGGAGGACTTCTTCACCTCCGCCCAGGCAGCCGTCCTGCTCTTGCAGGAGCGCTTCCCCGGCGCGAAGGTCTACTGTCAGGGTACGGGCAGCCTGGTCTGCCAGCTGCGGGAGGCCGGGATCGACGTCACCACGGAGCTGGAGCCGGTGGATCTGGTGCTGACGGGCTTTGACACGGAGCTCACCATGGAAAAGCTCCGCCGGACCTGCCAGATCCTGACCGAGCAGAAAAACGTCGCCTACTACGCCACCAACCCGGACCTGGTCTGCCCGGTGAGCTTCGGCTACGTGCCGGACTGCGGCTCCATGAGCGTGATGATCCGCAACGCCACGGGCCGTTATCCCGTGTTTATCGGGAAGCCGGAGCCCACCATGATCCAAATCGTCATGGAGAAATTCGGCTGCAAGCGGGCCGAGACCGTGGCCGTGGGGGACCGGGTCTACACCGACGTCGCCTCCGGCGTCCGGGCCGGGGTCGATACGATCGGCGTCCTCTCCGGAGAGGCAAAGCTGAAGGACTTCCAAAGCTCGGATACCCCGCCCAAGTGGATCTTCCGGGACGTGCGGGAGATTTTCCAAGCGCTGACAATGGAAGCGCCATAAAAAGCGGGATCGGCAAGATCCCGCTTTTTATGGCGCTTGATTATTTTATGCCTTCGCGCGGTGGCGCTTTTGCTCCGGGTGGGGCGGGTTCGTCTCCTTGGGGGCGATCTCACCGGCCTTGGTCAGGGCGATCTTGGTGAGCATGGGTCCCACCAGCTCGTAGATCAGCACCGAGAACAGAACGATGGAGCGGATCACGGCGCCGTCCGGTCCAAGCTGGGTGGAGACAGTCAGCGACATGCCCAGCGCCACGCCGGCCTGGGGCAGAAGGGTAATGCCCAGCCATTTCTGGATGGTGGGGCTGCACTTGGTAAACCTGGAGGAGACGGACGCGCCGCCGATCTTTCCTGCGGAACGCAGTATGATGTAGGCCACGCCCACCAGCACGGCCACCCAGTCGGAAAAGACCGAGAGGTCCAGCTCCGCGCCGCTGATCACGAAGAAGAGCACGAAGAGGGGCGCGGTCCAGCGGTCCGTCTTGGCCATCAGCTCCTCGGAGCTGGGGCAGATGTTGCAGAACACCGTCGCCATCATCATGCAGACCAGCAGGGGGGAGAAGCCAATCTCCACCCCGGAGCTGCCGAGCTTCAGCCGCAGCATGGACAGCGACACTGCAAAGACCACGAAGGTAATCGCCACGCAGAGCCGCTTGGAGCGGGAGTGGAAGAAGCGCTCGAACCAGGTGTAGATTCCGCCCAGCAGGGCTCCGAGCAGCAGGGAAGCGATAACCTCAATCAGGGGATTCACCAGCACGGAGATCAGGCTGACGCCTACGCCGCTGACCAGACTCTTGGCGATGCCGAAGCTGACAGCGAAGACGATGAGGCCCACAGCATCGTCCAGAGCCACGATGGGCAGCAGAATGTCCACGAGGGGACCCTTGGCCTTGTACTGATTCACCACCATCAGGGTGGCGGCGGGCGCTGTGGCGGTGGCAATGGCGCCGAGGGTGATGCAGTCGGCCACGTTGATTTTATCCGGCATGATGAAATGCAGGATCAGCAGGCCCAAATCCACCAGAATCGTGGCGGACAGCGCCTGGAAGACGGAGATAACGGCGGCCTGCCGGCCGATGGCCTTGAGCTGTTTGAGGCGGAATTCGTTGCCGATGGCAAAGGCGATAAAGCCAAGGGCCACGTCGGAGATCGGCTTCAGCGCGCCGACCTTTTCAAAGCTGGTGAAGCCGATGCCGTCAATGCCCAGGGCGCCCAGGGCGAAGGGGCCGATGAGCAGACCGCCGATCAGATAGCCCGTGACGGCGGGAAGCTTCAGGGGCTTCACCACCCGGGACATAATCAGTCCGACGAAGAGAGAGACTGCGACAGAAAGCAGGACTTCCATGCTTATTTCGTCCCGAAGATGCGGTCTCCGGCGTCGCCCAGGCCGGGAACGATATAGGCGTGATCGTTGAGCTTTTCATCCACAGAGGCCACAAAGAGGTCCACGTCGGGATGATCCTTGCGGATCACGGCGATGCCCTCGGGGGCCGCGATGATGTCCATGAGCACGATGTTCTTGCAGCCGTATTTCTCCTTCAGCAGGGAGATGGCAGCGGAGGCGCTGCCGCCGGTGGCCAGCATGGGATCCACCACGAAGATCTGCCGCTCCGAGATATCGGGGGGCATCTTGCAGTAGTACTCCACGGGCAGATGGGTCTCCGGGTCGCGGTAGAGGCCGATGTGGCCCACCTTGGCGGAGGGGATCAGATCAATGATGGCGTCCACCATGCCCAGACCGGCCCGCAGAATGGGGACGATCGCCAGCTTCTTTCCGGAGAGCATCCGGACCTTGGCCTTGGAAACGGGGGTCTCGATTTCCACCTCTTCGGTGGGCAGATTCCGCGTGGCCTCGTAGCACATGAGCTGGGCAATCTCGCCCACGAGCTCCCGGAATTCCTTGACGCCGGTGTGCTTGTCGCGCAGCAGAGCCAGCTTGTGCTGGATCAGCGGATGCTCTAAAACGTGTAATGAACCCATAATCAATTCTCCTTTGCGTGATTGGTAATTGTTAGAATCGGAGCCTTCGGTTCAGGGAATCGAACGCTGCCGCAATTCTTCCTGTTTCAGCCGCTCCCGTTCCGCCTGGGACAGGCGCAGATAGTTGGGAACCGTCCGTCCGTCCCGGTCGGGCTCCGCGCCGCTGCGCAGCGCCTCCAGGGCGGCCAGCGCAACGCCGGAGGCCCGCTGCTGCCGCAGATGCTCCGGCGCCAGCCGCAGACCCGGAACCAGTTCGTGCAGGGCATCCCAGCACAGCAGCGCGCCGTCGCCCACCAGACGGATGGGGCCCTCCAGCGAACGCAGCTCCGCCTCCAGCTCCTCCAGAGAGACGGCGCGGTCAGGGCAGAGCCGTTCCGGGCTGCCATCCGCAATCCGGAACAGGGCGTTGTAGACCTGGCTGCGGCGGGCGTCCATGCAGCAGCAGATCACGCCATCTGCGCCAGCCGCGTTCCAGGCCATGGCCTCCAGCGTGGAGACGGGCAGACCGGGCAGCTCCCGGCCCCAACACAGTCCCTTGGCTGCCGCTGCGCCGATCCGGACGCCGGTAAAGCTGCCGGGGCCGTTGGCCCAGGCCACGAAGTCCAGCTCGGCAGGGGAGAGCTCGCAGGCGTACAGCAGGTCCTGCGCCAGCTTCATCAGGGTCCGGCTGTGGGTCATACCGCTGTTCTGGAAGGACTCCGCCGTCAGAACGCCGTCGGTCAGCAGCGCGACGGAAGCTGCTTTTGCGGAGCTTTCAAAGGCTAATATTCGCATCGAAGCGGCCTCCTGTGATGGTAATGCGTCGGACGTTTTCATCCGTCGGGTCCTTGGAGATGGCGACGGTGATGGGGTCCTCCAGGGCCTCCAAGACGTTTTCGCTCCACTCGACCGCGCAGACGCCGTTCCGGGCCAGGTAGTCCTCCCAGCCCAGGTCGAAGAGCTCCTCGGCGTCGCGGAGCCGATACATATCGAAGTGAAACAGAGGCAGCCGCCCCTGGGGATATTCGTTGACGATGGTGTAGGTGGGGGAGGTCACGGCCTCCCGGATCCCCAGCCCCCGGGCCAGACCCCGGGTGAAGGCGGTCTTGCCGGCGCCCAGGTCGCCCCGGTAGGCGATCACGTCGCCGGGCAGAAGCCGGGCGGCAAGCCGCGCGCCCAGCAGCTCCGTCTCAGCGGCGGAGCGGGTGAGATACTCCATATCGCTCTTCCTTTTCAGATTCTCCGATCAGTATAACACACCCCGACAGAAATTGCAATTGCATTTCCCTCAGGCGTGTGATAAAATGATGAAAAATACAGCGGAGGGATTCTTATGACCGATTACAACGCGCTCAGCGCCCAGCTTGCCGCTCTGACGGAGGGCGTTCCCCATCCCATCGCCAACCTGGCAAACGCCTCGGCCCTGCTCTGGCAGACGCTGCCGGAGCTGAACTGGGCTGGCTTTTATCTTTTGGAGGGGAAGAAGCTGGTTCTGGGACCCTTCCAGGGGAAGACCGCCTGCATCGAAATTCCCCTGGGCCGCGGCGTCTGCGGCACCGCCGCCGCCGAGGACCGGAGCCTCGTGGTGGCCGACGTTCACAGCTTCCGGGGCCATATCGCCTGCGACAGCGCCTCGGAATCCGAGATCGTCGTCCCCCTGCACAAGGACGGCCGCGTGGTGGGCGTCCTGGACCTGGACAGTCCCGTGAAGGAGCGCTTCACCGAGGCCGACCGCCTGGGGCTGGAGGCCTTTGCCGCCGTCCTGGAGCGGCAGAGCTTCCTGCCCGCCCTGTAGGCCCGCAGGCCTGCGCGAAAAAAAGCCTGCAGAAAAAAGGATATTTCCGTTTTGCTGCGAACAATATAATTGGGTGATAACTATGACCGTTCGGGAGATCATCGAACAGCGTGAACAGGAGACCCTCGCCCCCTGGGCGGCGCTGGCCGCCGAAAGCCGGGGCCGGGGCAGGGCGGAGCCGGAGCGGGACGACCGGACCTGCTATCAGCGGGACGCCGACCGCATCCTCCACAGCCGGAGCTTCCGGCGTCTCATGCACAAGACCCAGGTCTTCCTCCAGCCCGAGGGGGACCACTATCGCACCCGCATGACCCATACCCTGGAGGTGGCGCGGATCGCCCGGACCATCGCCAGAGCGCTGAATCTGAATGAGGACCTGACCGAGGCCGCAGCCATGGGCCACGACCTGGGCCACACCCCCTTCGGCCACGCGGGCGAGGCGGCCCTGACGGAGATCATGGGCGTCCCCTTCCGCCACAACGAGCAATCCCTGCGGGTGGTGGACCGGCTGGAGAAGAACGGGGAGGGCCTGAATCTGACTTACGAGGTCCGGCGCGGCATCCTCTGTCACAGCGGCGACGAGCAGCCCGAGACCCTGGAGGGCCGCATCGTCCGCGTGGCCGACCGGATCGCCTATATCAACCACGACATCGACGACGCCATGCGGGCCGGCATTCTGAAAAACGAGGACATTCCCCGGGAAATCGCCGCCGTTCTGGGCGAGACCCATTCCCAGCGCATCAACACCCTGGTTTCCGACGTGGTCCGGAGCTCCGCGGGCCGCCCCGTCATCGAAATGACCCCCACCGTCGAGCGGGCCATGCTGGACCTGCGGAGCTTCATGTTCGAGCGGGTCTATCGCAACCCCGTGGCCAAGGGCGAGGAGTCCAAAGCCCGCCGCATCATCCAGGAGCTCTATCAGTTCTATATCGAGCACCCCGAGAAGCTCCCCGAGGACTTCCAGCCTCAGCTGGACATGGAGGGCCTGCCCCGGGTGGTCTGCGACTACGTGGCCGGCATGACGGACAAATACGCCGTCTATAAATTCGAGGAAATCTTTGTCCCCAGCGGCTGGGCCGTGCGATAAGGCCGTAGGGGCGGCCATTGGCCGCCACCCGAGGCACCCGCTTCCGATCCAAACTGTAGGGACAAGCATTGCTTGTCCGCCGTTCCCCGCCCGGGACAAATTGAGAATTGAAAGTTGAAAATGAAGGTTTGTTTCAAATTGCCATTTGAAACACGGAAAACAAAACGGAGGCCCGTACATGTCAAAATCCCGGTGGACGCCACCCAAGTACAACGGAACAGACCTGAAACACCGCGGGCGTCTTTTGATGTTGATTTGCCTTTGTATCAGCGCTGACCTGCTGGTCGGCGGACTGCTTCATGAGAAGAAACTATCTGCCTTGATTACATCCGCTGGGTTTTTCGTTTTGGCTTTTTTGAACCGGTACGACCCAAATCCAAACAATGTCGGAAGCATCCGAATCCTGTGCTTCGCGCTTCTGCTTCTCGCTGTGGCGATCATATTGATAAGCCTGCATCCCTGGTTCTGGATCATAGGAGTGCTCCAGATCCTTAGCCTCGCGCTCTTCGCTGCCTGGCCGTACAGAAAAAGAATTCTGAAAAACATGAAGAAATAATTCTTCCTTATTCCTTATTACTTATTCCTTTTGCAATGTTCAAACCCGGCGACGGCCAGAGCTGTGGCCGCCCTGCAAAGGAGGTGATCCCCGTGGCATTTCCGGCCGCGTTTATCGACGAGCTTGTGGCCCGCAACCCCATCGACGAGGTGGTGGGCCAGTACGTGCAGCTCAAGCGCAGCGGCACGAATTATTTCGGCCTCTGCCCCTTCCACGGGGAGAAGACCGCCTCCTTTTCCGTGGCGCCAAACAAGCAGATGTACTACTGCTTCGGCTGCCACAAGGGCGGCGGCGTCATCAACTTCATCATGGAGATCGAGGGCCTCTCCTACCCGGATGCCGTGCGTTTTCTGGCGAAGCGGGTCAACCTGGAGGTCCCGGAGGATGAACGCTACGAGAGCCAGTACAAGGAGCAGGAGCGGCTCTGGAAGCTCTGCCGGGACGCCGCCAGATACTACCACGAGCTGCTGAAAGCCGACGCCGGGAAGAACGCCCGGTCCTATTTGCTGAAGCGAGGTCTGGACTGGCCCACCATCGTGAAGTTCGGCCTGGGCTTCGCGCCGGACGACTATCACAGCCTGATCCCTGCCATGGAGCGGAAGGGCTATACCCGCGAGGAGCTGATTGCCGCCAACCTGGCCGCCGTCTCCCAGAAGAACGCGCAGAACGTCTACGATCGCTTCCGCAACCGGGTCATGTTCCCCCAGATCGACCTGCGGGGCAACGTCATCGGCTTTGCCGGCCGCGCCCTGGACAAGGACGCCAAGGCCAAGTATATCAACCCCACCGAGACCCTGATCTTCTCCAAGCGGAAATTCCTCTACGCCATGAACCTGGCGAAGAAGTCCAAGCGGCCCTATATCATCCTCTGCGAGGGCCCCATGGACGCCATTGCCTGCCACCAGTACGGCTTCGACTGCGCGGTGGCCTCCCAGGGCACGGCCCTGACCGAGGACCAGGTCAACATCGTGAGCAAGTACACCGACCAGGTCATCATGACCTACGACAACGACGCCGCCGGCCAGAACGCCACCCAGCGGGCCATCCAGATGTTCGGCCGGGCCGGGGTCAAGGTGAAGATTTTGCAGCTCCACGACGCCAAGGACGCCGACGAGTTCCTGCACAAGTTCGGCGCGGACCCCTTCGAGGTGCTGATCCAGGGCTCCGAGAACCAGGCGGACTACCGCCTGCTGGCCCTGGAAAGCCAGTTCGACCTGAGCAGGGACGAGCAGCGGGTGGAGTATGCCGCCAAGGCCGCGGAGCTGATTTCCGGCTTCCCGAGCTCCGTGGAGCGGGAAATCTACGCCGACCGGGCCGCAAAAACCGCCGGCATCTCCAAGGAAGCCATGCTGCTGGAGATCAACAAGGCCTTCAAAAAGCGGGTTCGGAGGGAGAGAATGCAGCGGGAGCGGCAGGAGCTGTCCCCCGTCACGACCAATCTGCCTGCGGACCGCAGGCTGCGGAGCGAGTACGGCAACCCGCGCTCGGCGGCAGCCGAGGAGCAGGTGATCGGCCAGGTGCTGCTGGAGCCCGGACTGCTGGATCAGGCGGGCGAGCTCAGCGGAGAGGAATTCTCCGTGGCCTTTCTGGGCCGGGCCTACGACGCCCTGCGCCGGCTCCACGGGGAGGGACTGCGGGTGAGTCTGGCGGCTCTCCAGGACTTTACGCCGGAGGAGAACGCCCGCCTCAGCGCTATCGCGCAGCGCTTCGACAAAGTGAGCGGCGAGCAGGCCTTTCGGGACTGTGTAAACGTGATCCTGCGCGAAAACGGGAAAAAAGAATCCGACAACAGCGACGCGGACCTGATGGCGCTTTCGGAATCGTTGAAGAAACACAAAGGATATGGAGGAACGTAACGTGGAAAAGAACGAAACACTCCAGCAAAAGCTGAGAAGCCTCATCGAGATCGGCAAAAAGGAGGGCAAGGTCAGCTCCAAGCAGCTTCTGAATACCCTGGACGCCATCGACGCCGACGAGAAAATGACCGAGCAGATCTACGACGCCCTGGAAAAGGCGGGCATCGAGATCGACGTCTCCGACGTGGCCGAGATCATCGACGCTGCGGAGGATCTGCTGCCCTCCGACACCGAGCTGCTGAACATGGAGGAGCAGATCCCGGAGGACCTTTCCGCGCTGGACGAGAGCGTGGAGGAGGCCGCCACCACCGACCCGGTCCGTATGTATCTGAAGGAGATCGGCAAGATCCCCCTGCTCTCCGCCGAGGAGGAGCTGGAGCTTGCCAGGAAGATTTCCGAGGGGGACGAGGAGGCTAAGAAGCGCATGGTGGAGGCCAACCTCCGCCTGGTGGTCTCCGTGGCCAAGCACTACCTGGGCCGGGGCATGCAGCTGCTGGACCTGATCCAGGAGGGCAACATGGGCCTTCTGAAGGCCGTAGAAAAGTTCGACTATACCAAGGGCTACAAGTTCTCCACCTACGCCACCTGGTGGATTCGCCAGTCCATCACCCGGGCCGTGGCGGACCAGGCCCGCACCATCCGCATTCCGGTCCACATGGTGGAGACCATCAACCGGGTCTCCCGCACCTCCCGCTCGCTGGTCCAGGAGCTGGGCCGCGAGCCCACCCTGTTTGAAATCAGCGAGCACCTGGGCATCTCCGAGGAGAAAATCGCCGAGGTCATGAAGATCGCCCAGGACCCCGTCTCCCTAGAGACACCCGTGGGCGAGGAGGACGACAGCCATCTGGGGGACTTCATTCCCGACAGTGAGGTGGCCGAGCCCGCCGAGTCCGCGTCCTACAATATGCTGCGCCAGCAGCTCAACGAGGTCATGCAGACCCTCAGCCCCCGGGAGTGCAAGGTCCTGCGACTCCGCTTCGGACTGGAGGACGGCCGCGCCCATACCCTGGAGGAGGTGGGCAAGGAGTTCGACGTCACCCGGGAGCGGGTCCGCCAGATCGAGGCCAAGGCTCTGCGCAAGCTCCGCCATCCCTCCCGCTCCAAGCTGCTGAAGGATTTTCTCAGTTAAATTTCAGGGAACAGGGAACCGGGAACAGGGAACAGACCCGCCTGTAGCGGCGAGCATCGCTCGCCACCGTTTCCCCGCTCCGACAAGGGATCAGGCATCTCTCGCCGCATTCCAATTCGACCCGGGAACCGGGAACCGGGAACAGACCCGCCCACAGCGGCGAGCATCGCTCGCAGCCGTTTCCCCGCAATGCTGCAAAACATCTACGAGCATCAGGAGCAAGCGCGATTCTCCGCGACCGCCTCGACCTGTTTGCCGATTCGCTGCCGGAGGGCCGCTGGATCGTGGAGGACCGGGCGGGGACCCGGGAGCTGGAATTCGGATGGGGGCCGTCGATCTGACGACCGGACCGCGGTCAACGGCGTCCTCCGCTCCGGCGGACGCTCCGCCCGTCGGCCCGGCGTGTGGGAGAGACGATGCGGCAGCAAGAAAGGAACTGCGTTATGAAAAACTCCGCGCTTTCACGACTTGCCGCGGCGCTGGCGGCGCTGAGTCTGGTCCTCTGCGTTCTTCCTGCCGCCTCTGCGGCGGAGCACCCCTTCGCGGACGTGGCGGATGGGATCTACTACCACGACCCCGTGGTTTGGGCCTACCGGGAGGGGATCACGGCCGGTACCTCCGGCAGCACCTTTTCGCCGGATCTGGAGCTCTCCTACGCGGAGATCTGCACCTTTCTCTACCGCTACGCCTACAGCCCCATGGCGCATTACACAGAAGAGCGCCTGTCTGACTATGCCGGGCAGTTTTTCTATGACCCGATCAACTGGTGCTGCGACTTCGGCGTCCTCCCCATCGAGGAGATCACGGGGGAGCGAAGCCCGCTGACCGTCATGACCCGGAACGACTACGTCTGCTTCCTTTACCGCTATGCGGCGCGTTGGGAGAAGCGCTCGGTGGAGGTCAGCGGGAACCGCTTGGGAGACTACGTTGACGCGCCTGAGGAGGAGCCCCTCCGGGCAGCCTGGAACTGGGCCGTGGACCGGGGCGTGGTCAGCGGGACCTCCTCCGATACCCTTTCCCCGGAGATGACCGTGACCCGCGCCCAATTCGTCACCATGCTCTACCGCTACAACGAGTATCGGGTAGACATGCATCCCACCCCACAGCTCCGGATCGATACCCTGCTGGGCAGGCGGCTCCGGGGCTGGCAGCGGACCCTGGCGGAGACCGGCGAGCTGGCCTGCGGCGTGCCCTGGAAGAACTACGCCTACCAGCTTGGCCCCGACGGAATTCCCACGCTGATCGACTGCTCCGGCATCGTCAACTGGGTGTTCAGCTTCTCAGGAATCTTTCCCTATCCCGATCTGGACAGCCGTCCCCTCTGGGAATCCGACTATTTCACCCGCGTTGACGAGAAGCAGAGCGGGGAGAGCGGCTTCGCCTTCTACAACCGCGTCGCCGGCAGCCTGAGGCGGGGCGATCTGATGTTCTGCGGCAGCAGCAACGCCGATTATCACGTGATGATCTTTCTCGGCGCCAACGCCGATCATCTCTTTGTCTACCACTGCACCTCCCGCAACGGCACCTGCGTCCAGGCGCTTCCTTACAGCCCGAGCACCAAGTATCTGGCGATCCTGTACGGCGTCAAGCGTCATATCCCATAAGGATCGGACGTTTACAAAAATTTTTCTTGACAAGCGGAAAAAAAACTGTATGATACATGTTAGTTATAAGCCCTGCGGGCCGAAACCGATTTCTGTCAAGGGAGGTTTTTGATATGCTGGAGAAGCTGATTGCTTACCTGTCCAGAGAGCTGGATATTCCCGCGGAGGAGCTGGACCGGGACACCACCTTTGAGAGCCTGCACCTGGATTCCCTGGATACCGTCGAGATGCTGATGGATCTGGAGTCGGAGCTGGGCGTGGACCTGGAGCTGGAGGAAAAGCTGGCCACTCTGGGCGAGCTGGCCGACTTTATTGAGAGCAAGCTGGATTAACACTTGCAAAATCGCGCGAGCTCGTGTACAATAGAATATAGACTTGTCACGCGCTTACCGGCCTGTGACAAGGTCGCACTAGCCGGGGAGATAGCGGTGCCCTGTAACCTGCAATCCGCTACAGCAGGAGTGAATTCCTACACCCGGGCTTGCGTTGTGCTGCTGTCCGAATAAGTAGTGTTGAGGGATCGGTCTCACGCAACGGAACCCCGTGAACCATGTCAGGCGGGGAACCGAGCAGCATTAAGCGGCAAGTTCCGTGTGCCGTGAGTCAGCCGTTTCTGAGCTGGCTGTCCGGGAAACGGGGATAACGCAAGTTCAAATGTAGGTGTGCGATCTTGTCATGGGCCGGTCTGCTTGCCCTTGGGCAAGCGGAAGTGATGCTTGCGGCTGTCGCCGCAAGGCGAATCATAACTCAAAAAACAGGGGAGGTGGACAAAGAGGTGTACCAGGCCCTATACCGTAAATACCGGCCCCAGACCTTTGACGACGTGGTGGGGCAGGGGAGCGTCACCCGGATTCTCCGGACCCAGGTGGTCACGGGGAAGCTGAGCCACGCCTATCTGTTCACCGGCTCCCGGGGAACAGGCAAGACCACCTGCTCCAAGATCCTGGCCAAGGCCGTCAACTGCCTGAATCCAGTGGACGGCAATCCCTGCAACTGCTGCGCCGCCTGCAAGAGCATTGACAGCGGCGCCTGCATGGATGTGCTGGAGATCGACGCCGCCTCCAACAACGGCGTGGACAACGTCCGCGGTCTGCGGGAGGACGCGATTTACGCCCCCACGGAGCTGAAAAAACGGGTCTACATCATCGACGAGGTCCACATGCTCTCCATGTCGGCCTTCAACGCCCTGCTGAAGATCATCGAGGAGCCTCCGGCGCACCTGATGTTCATCCTGGCCACCACGGAGCTCCACAAGGTCCCGGCCACCATCCTCTCCCGCTGCCAGCGCTTCGCCTTCCGGCGGATCGACCCGGCGGACGTGGCCGCCCGCATCCACTACGTGGCCTATGAAGAAGGCATCGAGATCGCGCCCGAGGCGGCGGAGCTGCTGGGCCGGCTGGCCGACGGCGCCCTCCGGGACGGCCTCTCCCTGCTGGATCAGTGCGCCGCCGCGGCCAGCGGACCGCTGACCGTGGAGACGGTCTATTCCACCCTCGGCATCGCCGGGGCCAGGACCGCCGGGGAGCTGTTGAGCGCCGTGGCCGACCGGGACGCCAACCGTGCCCTGTCCCTCTTCACGAAGCAGTATGCCGAGGGCAAGGATCTGGCCGCCCTGACGGACGAGCTGGTGAGCCTCTGCCGGGACCTGCTCCTGCTGAAGACGGCGCCAAAAACCGCTTCCTCCATGCTCACCGGCGTCTGCACCGAGGCGGAGCTGAGGCGGCTGTCGGATCGCTTCACGGCCCCGGAGCTGCTGCGGCACACCCGTCTGCTCCAGGACACGGCCTCCGGCTTCAACCGCAGCGCCAACCGCCGCATCGACGTGGAGCTCTGCCTGCTGCAGATGTGCGACCCCTCCCTGGACCTGGATCCCCAGGCGCTCAACGCCCGGATTTCCCGCCTGGAAACGGCCTTGAGCTCGGGAAAGCTGAGCGCCCGGCCGCTTCCGCCCGAACCGGCGGAGGAAGCGCTCCCGACGGCGTCTGACGCGGCGCCTGAGCCGGTGCAGCCGACTTCTCCGCAGCCGCTTCCCCCGCAGTCGGAGGAGCTTCCCATGACCTTCTGGGCGGACCTGGTCAGCGCGGTCCGGAAGTGGCAGCCCTCCCTGGGCGGCTATATCAATACCAGCGATTCCCAGCTGGTGACGCCGCGGCTCAATGGCGAGCTTCTGGAGCTTGTGACCCCCTCGGAGATGGTCCGCAGCATCGTGGACAAGGGGGACGTCCGGGACTACGTGGCGCAGCAGGCCTCCGCTCTGCTCCATCGGCCGCTTCGGGTCCGCGTCGTGGTCCGGGACAGGCGAAGCGGCTCGGAGGACCCCCTGAATTCCCTTGTGGAACTCGGTCGGGGACGACCCGACATCTTTCATATACACTGATACGAATCATACAGGAGGATCATTACAATGGCAAAAGGCGGATATCGCGGCAATCCCATGGGCGGCGGCATCAACATGAACATGATCAAGCAGGCCCAGAAGATGCAGCAGGATATGCTGAAAATGCAGGAAGAGATGGAGAACAAGGAGTATGACGCCACCGTGGGCGGCGGCATGGTCAAGGCCGTGGTCAACGGCAAGCACACCCTGCTCTCCGTGGAGATCAACCCCGAGGCCGTGGACCCCGAGGACGTGGAGATGCTCCAGGATCTGGTGGTGGCCGCGGTGAACGAGGCCATGCGCAAGGCGGAGTCTGAGGCCAGCGCCAACATGAGCAAGCTCACCGGCAGTCTGAACCTTGGGAATCTGGGCGGTCTGTTCTGATGCAGCGCTATTTTCCCGCAGCCCTGGAGCGGCTGACGGAGGAGTTCGCCAAGCTCCCCGGCATCGGCGGCAAGACGGCCCAGCGTCTGGCCTTTCACGTCCTCAGTCTCCCCGACGCGGAGGCTGAGGCCTTTGCCGCGGCCATTACAGAGGCAAAGAAGACCGTCCACAGCTGCCCGATCTGCCAGAATCTCACCGACGGCGAGCGTTGCGCCATCTGCAGCGACGAGCGCCGGGACCACGGCGTGATCTGCGTGGTAGCGGAGCCCCGGGACGTCATCGCCATGGAGCGGGCCAGGGAGTACGAGGGAGTCTACCATGTGCTCCACGGCGTCATTTCGCCCCTGAATCACGTGGGCCCCGACGACATCCGAATCCGGGAGCTGCTGACCCGGGTTGCCGAGGGCGGCGTCCGGGAGGTCATTATGGCCACCAATCCCGACACCGAGGGAGAGGCCACTGCCATGTATCTCTCCCGGCTTCTGCGGCCCATGGAGATCAAGGTTACCCGCCTGGCCTACGGGATTCCGGTGGGCAGCCAGCTGGAGTACGCCGACGAGGTGACACTGCTGCGGGCTCTGGAAGGCCGCCGCGAGATGTAACAAAAGCCGCAGGACGCGATTTGCGCTCTGCGGCTTCTGTCATTTTGTTAAATTCTACAAAAAATAAAAAAATATTTGTAGACTTTTCCGAATGCAGATGATATAATACCGGATTGACGGAGTATCATTTCTCCAAAAATTCAAGAATCGGGAGATCGGGCCAGGCCCGATGGATATTATATGGAAAAGGGGAAACTACTGATCGTACTGATCCTGCTGGCGCTGATCCCATTGGTGGCGCTGATCGTGGAAAAGGTTCAGAACGAACGCAATCTCAAACAGCTGAAGATCCGGGTCAACGTCAACGGGATCCGCGGCAAATCCACCATCACCCGTATGATCTTTGCCATCCTGCGGGAGGCGGGCTGTCAGGTGGTGGGCAAGACCACCGGCACCGCCGCCCGGATGTTCTACTGGGATCAGCAGGAAGAGGAGGAGCTGGTGCGCCGTCCCCGGGGCGTCAGCATCAGCGAGCAGATCCGCGTAATCCGCAAGGCGGTGAAGCGTGGGGCCGACGCCCTGGTCTGCGAGTGCATGGCGGTGCGTCCGGACTATCAGATCGCCTACCAGCACCACATCATCAAGGCCGACGTTCTGGCCATCGTCAACGTGCTGGAGGACCATCTCGACGAGATGGGTCCTACGCTGGAGCAGCTGGCCTGGGCCTTTGCCGACACCATTCCCTACGGCGGCACTGCCGTGGTGCCGAGCTGTGAGTTCACCCCGTATTTCCGCAAGATCGCCAAAGAGCGCAATTCGCGCCTGGAGGTCGTCGACCCGGAGATCATCTCCGAGGAATATCTGAAGCTCTTCCCTTATAAGGTTTTCGACAACAACTGCGCCATGGCGCTGGGCGTGGCCCGCGCTCTGGGCATTGACGACGAGACCAGCTTGCGCGGTATGCTCAAGGCCGCTCCCGATCCCGGCGCGCTGCAGGTCATCCCCCTCCACCGCGAGGGCCTGCAAACCTGGTTCGTCAACGCCTTCGCTGCCAACGAGCCGGCCTCCACTCTGGAGATCTGGGAGTACCTCCAGGAGGAGAAAATCCCCATGGAGATGCCCGTGGTGGTGATGAACTGCCGCCCGGACCGGGTGGACCGCTCCTATCAGTTCGCCCGGGACTGCCTGCCCCACATGGGACCCATTCAGCTGGTGGTCATCGGTCAGATGACGGCCCCCATTCGCCGGGCCTATCGCCGGGGCAAGCTCCCCAACGTGAAGGTCTACCGGGAGCTCCAGGGCAAGTCCGTGGAGGAGATCATGTCCGTTCTGGTCCCCATGCTGGACGGTCACGTTCTGGTGGGCGTGGGCAACATCCACGGCATCGGCGAAGAATTTATCGAGGCGCTTTACGCCTTGGACGAACACGGAACGCCCGGCGTTTTTGCAGTGGCGGCCGATCCTCCCGCGGACGTGATCCGCGCACAGATCAAACGGCTGGAGGATTGGGATGGAGGTTTGAACGCATGAGTATGATTACCGAATTCTATCTGGCCGTTGCGGTCGGCCTGATTCTGAGCATTGCCGTGGAGGAATTCCTGGGCATCAGCTCCGGCGGCGTCGTGGTGGCCGGTTATCTTGCCATGATCTGCGACGACCTGATGTCTATGACAGTGGTGCTGCTGGTCTCCCTGCTGACCTACCTGGTGGTGGAGCTGGTGCTCTCCCGCTTCCTGCTGCTTTTCGGCAAGCGAAAATTCGTGGCCTGCCTGCTGGTCAGTCTGATTTTCAAGGTTGCGGCGGACCTCCTGGTGCCGACGCTGCCCTTCGCGACCCTGGCCTTCCGGGGCATCGGCGTCATCAGCCCTGGCCTGATCGCCAACACCAGCGCCCGGCAGGGTCTGCACATCACGATTCCTGCGGTCCTGGTGCTCACCTACGCCACCTACGGGATCGTGCAGCTGCTGATGCTGCTGTTTTGAGGTGCGCTATGAAGAGACGCAACACACTGCATCCTGCTCCGGAGGCCCGGAAGCTGCGCTTGAAGGACCGGCTGATCATCCTGTCCCGCCGGGACCGCATGGGCAAGGCCAAGCCCACCTGGTATCGGGTCCTGGCGGTGACCGTCGTGCTGGCCGCGGCGCTGCTGCTGCTGAACGGCGCGCGGCGCAATCGTCTGGAGCAGCGGAATCTCAAGCCGGAGCCCCTGATCAGCGGAACGGTTCGCCTGAGCTTTACCGGCGACCTGGATCTGAGCGGCAACGTGGAGCTCTGCGGGCAAAAGCTGGGCTATGCAGGCTATTTCAACGGGGTCGCCCCGCTCTGGCAGGATTCCGCGTTTGTTTTCTCCTGCCTTGACGGCATCGTGTTGCCCGAGGACAACGCCGCCTATCCCGCCGTCGGCGCCGCAGAGACGCTCAACCCTGTCAGCGAACAGGCCGTGCAGGCTGTTGCGAAGGCAGGGGTCAACGCGCTCAGCATGGCCAACAATCACAGCCTGGATTACGGCAGCCGCGGCCTGGAGCACACGCTGCGGGAGCTGGACCGTCTGGGTCTGCAGTACGCCGGCGCGGGGGAAAACCTCCCTGCTGCCGGTTCATACCGGATCCTGGAGAGCAATGGCCTGCGGGTGGGCTTTGTGGCCTGCTCCGCCATCAATCCCAACGGAGCCGGCCCTATTGACGATTACTGCCTGACCACCACCGCCTACAGCGCCCTGTACCGCAACGTGCTGCTGGCAAAGCAGGAAGCGGACCTGGTGGTCGTCTACGTGTGCTGGGGCGATCCGGACGCGATTTCTGTCTCTGCGGCCCAGCGCAAGGTGGCCCATCAGCTGATCGAATCCGGCGCGGACATCGTTGTTGGCACCCATCCCCAGGTGCTGCAGCCGGTGGAGCGCTACCGCGACGGCTGGATCTTCTACAGCCTCGGCAATCTTGTCAGCGACGAGAACCAGCGGGGCGAGCGGGAGTCCGTCCTGGTCCGGCTGGACCTGGACGCAGAGCAGGGGAGCGGAAGCTTTACGCTGATCCCCCTGCTGCTGGAGGACTTCGCCCCGGCCCCCACCGAAAACGGCTTCTACCTGAACCAGATCCACCGCAGTCTGCTGCGGGAGCTGGATTCGGACCTCTATACCGTCACGAAAGACGGACGCGTCACCATCCCGTTCACCATTTCCTGAGCACTAACAAAAAGGAAGGTTTCCAATGAAAACTATTACGAAAGCTCTGGCCCTTCTGCTGGCCTGCCTGCTCCTCCTCTCCGCCTGCTCAACGGAACCGACGCCATCCGGCACCACCGGCACGGAGACTGCGGCTGAGTCCGCCGCCACCTTGCCGCAGAGCTCCTCTGAGCAAGCCCCCGAGACCGTTCCCGGGACGGAGTCCGCAGCGGAAACCGGCACGGAGTCCGGCACAGAGCCCGTTCCGGAGCACCTGGATTTGGGCGGCTTCGGCGTCAGCAGCTCCACCAAGGAGGCCACGGCGGCCGGCATGGAAATTCTGAAGAAGGGCGGCAACGCCATCGACGCGGCTGTGGCCGTGGCGCTGGCGCTGGGCGTTACCGAGCCCTATTCCTCCGGTCTGGGCGGCAGCGGCGTCATGGTGGTCTATGACCCGGCCACGGATACGGCCTTTAGTCTGGACTACTATGCCTGCGCCGGCTCCGCCACCCAGAACACTGATTTTGTCGGGGTTCCCGGCTTCCTGTCCGGTATGCAGGAGGCCTTGGACCGCTGGGGCAGCATGTCCCTGGCGCAGGTCATTGAGCCGGCCATTGAGCTGGCGGAGAAGGGTTTCCCCGCCACAGCCCTCTTTGCCCGCCGCCTGGATTATTCCGCAAAAATCCGGCAGAATCCCGCCTTCCGGAGCGTCCGGGAGGGAGATACCGTGATCCAGAAGGAGCTGGCAGAGACGCTGAAGCTGATCCGGGACGAGGGGACGACGGCCTTCTACAACGGCAAAATCGCAGAGGACATTGCCGCGGCCTGCGACCTGAGCACCGTGGATCTGGCCTCCTACCGCGCCTACAGCTACGACGCGCTGCAGTCCAAGTTTAACGGCTACCGTATTTTTACCACCACGGCTCCCACCTCCGGCGTCGTCACCTCCCAGATGTTGACGACGGCGGCGATGAAAAAAATCGCGAATCCCCGGAAAAGCCCCGTAAAATACCTGCGGACGATGAAGCTTGCCACGGAGCTGGGCTACAAAACCCGCCGCACCAAACTGGTGGACCCCCGCTTCTACGAATTCGACGGCGAAAACCTGGTATCACGAAAGTACGTGAAAAAGCAGATCGAGAAGCTGCTGGAGGCGGAATCCACCGCCTTCATCCAGCCGGACCCGGAAAAGCGCTGCACCACCCAATTCGCCGTCATCGACAAGAACGGCATGCTGGCCTGCGTCACCAACACCCTCTCCGACAACTGGGGCGGTTATATCTGCGTGGACGGCTTTTACCTCAATAATACCCTCAGCAACTTCAGCCAGAGCGGCAAGAACGCCTATGAGCCGCTGAAGCGGCCTCGGACGCATTTCTCCCCGGTTATCGTTGTGGGAGAAGACCACTACTGCCTGGCCATTGGTTCTCCCGGCGGCGACAACATTCCCAAGATCGTGTCGCAGGTCCTGATCGATATCCTCAAATTCGGCGTAGACCCCCAGACCGCCGTCGACCGCGGCCGTTACTACTTCGACGACGACGGCCTGCTCTGCCTGGAGGCCGCCACCGACGCGGAGCCGCGAATCGATCAAACCAAAATCTCCCAGCCCTATTATTTCTCCAGTTCCCATGTGATTTTCGGCTGCACGGCCGTCGTGGGCTACGATCCGACGACCGGCGTCTTTGCCGTGAGCGATCTGCGCAGAGACGGCTCTGATTCCCAGATCGAAAAAACAAACTGATCCCTGTGACAATTTCAGCCAGCACTGCGAAAACACCCGGTTTTTTCGCAGTGCTGGCTTGATTTTGCACAAAACAGCTAGTATAATTAAGTGGGTGTTTGTACACAATCACAACAGAAAAGGAGCATATCTATGAAAAGCAGAATCCTTGCCCTGATCCTTGTCCTGGCGCTGCTGTTCAGCGTCATGCCCCAGCAAGCGTCGGCGGCGGAACCCCGGCCGGCGGCGGACTCTGTCCCCGATGCGGACTACGACGGCATCCTTGATTCCATCGACCCGGACCCCGGCAGCAACAGCTTTTCCGGCACCTACAAGAGCGGTGATTTTACAGTCCCGCTGAGCTACACCGTGGACTATCGCAATTTCTTCGGCGACAATACGGTGTATAACCAGGATATCGCGGACTTTTCCACCTGGGCGGCCCAGCTCACCTACGAGAATGAAGACAACACCACCACCTACACGCCTGCCGCAGCCCTTCCCACGGTCTCCGGCTCCGTCACAAGCGTCACGCATATCGATCAGTTGATGAGTGTCCACGGCATGGAGGACGTCATTGATTACAAGCTGGAAAACGGCTATTTCTCCAACGATATTTCGATGCCGGCCTATTCCGACGACGACGTCACGGAGGTCTACTTCGGCCATCACAGGGTACAGTGGAATGGCGAGACCATCGAAGTCGTCGCCGTCTTTGTCCGCGGTACCAACGGAACGGAGAAGGAATGGTGCAGCAACTTCGACGTGGGTGATCTGAATCGCTATGACGACGAGTATGACTGTCTGGAGGGCAAGCAGCCCAGGCAACCCAACCACGACTGGACCCGCAAGAGCAATCATCGCGGCTTTGACGTCTGCAGCACCAGAGTCCGCAGAGCCCTGGATGCCTATCTGGACAGCTTTGTGGACGGCGACGCCGAAACCGTCTTCTGGCTGACCGGACACTCCCGCGGCGACGCCATCTCCAACGTCACCGCGGCTTATCTGATCGACGCCGGCCACAAGGTCTTCGCCTACACCTTCGCCTCCCCCAATACCACCGCCAACACCGAGGCCTCCGCCGCCAAATACGACTGCATCTTCAATTTGGTCAACGGCGACGATTTCGTACCGCGCCTGCCGATGCCGGAGTGGGGCTTTACCCGTTACGGCCGGACAGCCATGAAGTACGCCTGTCTGGCGAGCAGCAGCGAACGCAGCAGCTATCTGGGCAAAACCGGGTACTCCTACGCCTCCGATTCCTCCCTTCAGGAGCTGGTTGATAAGTTCGCGAATATGACGAAGAACAATGCCGGCGTCATCGAGGGCTGGCGGGACGTATACGTTTACCACTGCCACAGCAATGACACTGTCGGCAGTTACCACACCCACGAGGGGGAGACCGTGGGCGAGTACAGAAGCGGCACCCGAAAGTCCTACTTCACCAACAACAACTGGAACAAGTACAATGAGCACACCAAGAAGTACAGCTACTGCATCAAGGACAACAATGGTCTGATCAACAAGTGGTCCTGCTGCCAGACGCCTGCCTACGCCATGCAGCTTCTGGCCATCACCATGGGCAACCTGGGTCTCAGCGCGGGCTGGGACTTCCTGACCAGCTACGATCTGGCGGACAAATTTGATTTCGGCAAGATGAACCTGATTACCAACTACGCCACCAAGATTATTGATCCCCACTATATGGAGAACTACTATCTGATCCAGAAGCTCTCCGAGCTGCAGGGGAATCCGAACGACGTCTACACCACCGGCAGCAGCCTCTATACCGACGAAAATCACCGTCCCCTCCATACGCACAGCTATATCCTGCAGCCAGATCCCGATCGCGTTCCGACCTGCACCGAGCCCGGCCGCGGCAAACTGGTCTGCGCCTGCAGTCAGATCAATTCTACCTGGTACGACGATATCATCAAGGACGTGGAGATTCCCGCCCTGGGCCATGACGTTTCCTATACCGATAACGGCAACGGCACCCACACCGAGCACTGCTCCCGCTGCGATTACAGCGTGACGGAGGCCTGCAGCTACGAGGACGGCATCTGCGTTTACTGCGGCCATATCGCCCCTGTCAGCAAGCTCGTCACCGTCTACGCGGTGGACGAGCTGGATGGCCAGAGCCTCAACGCCTGGGCCTGGGGCAATGCCGGCAATCTGGACGGGAGCTGGCCGGGTCGCGCTCTGACCGCTCTCGGCGCCGACAAGGGCAGTCATCCCTACTACGCGATCGAGCTGGATATGGCGGACTACGACAAGATTATCTTTAACCGCAGCGGTCTGCCCCAGACCGCTGAGTTGAACGTAGCTGCCGATGCAGGCGAGAATGATTACGTGGTGTACTACATCTACGGCGTGAACGTCAACGATCTGCAGGTCTCCAAGGGCGACGACCTTTGGCCCGCTCCCGGCGTGGTCACCGAGCCGACCTGCCTTGACGCCGGCTTCACCACATACACCGGCATGTTCACCGGCGAGACCCGAACAGGCAATGAAGTTCCCGCCCTGGGCCATCAGCCCGGCGAGCCCGTGGAGGAGAACCGGGTGGAGCCCACCTTCACCGAGCCCGGCGGCTACGACACCGTGGTCTACTGCCTGCGCTGCGGCGCGGAGCTGAGCCGCGAGCATACCGTGGTGCCCGTTCTGGAGCCCCAGGAGCCCATTCTGGATCCGAGCCTGCGGCTGTTCTACTCCGTCTCGACGGAGATCGAGATCGTCACGCAGTACAGCGTGATCAAGAGCGACGTGCAGAGATTTGATTCGTGGTACGTCGAGATTTCCAAGCTGGACGCCGACGGCAACCCGACGGAGACCAAGCGCTTCGGCGAAGGCCAGGAGGGCGCGGTCGAAGAGGTCGGCGCCTCCGTCTGGTCCGTCAACTACGTGGACGTCACCGCCAAGGAGATGGGCGTTCCCTACCGCGCGACCCTGCATGCCTTCGAGGCCAACGGACGGGAGCACTACAGCGAATCCGTGACGAAGACGGTCCGCGAGGTCCTGCTGGAGGTGGTGCAGGATGACAGGAGCACCGACGAGCGCCGGACCCTGGCCGCGGACATGCTGAACTACGGCGCGGCC
>JAFWTG010000107.1 GCA_017519005.1 Oscillospiraceae bacterium
AGGCCGCCGAGGAGGAGAGGCCGGAGCCCGCGATCACGTTGGAGTGCACGTAGGCGTCGAAGCCCCGCAGACCATAGCCCCGGTCCGCGATCCCGGCGGCCACGCCCCGCACCAGGGCGGCGGTAGAGCCGTACTCGGCCTCGTCCGGCTCCAGGGCGGAGAGGGAGACCTCCACGGCGGGGTAACCCTCGGAGATCACCCGGATCCGGTCCAGGCCGTTGGGGGCGGCGCAGGCCAGCATATCCAGGTCCACGCTGGCGCAGAGGGCGTGGCCGTGCTGGTGGTCGGTGTGATTGCCGCCCAGCTCGGTGCGGCCGGGGGCGCTGTAGAGGGCGGCCGGCCCGGCGTTTTCCGGGAAGCGCCGGCCGAAGGCGCGAACCACGCGCTCGGCCCGGTCGGCGTCCGGGCTGCCGTAAAGCATAGTCAGGGTGTTTTCATAGGCTCCGCCGCGCAGAGCGGATAACAGCTGATTCATTGCGAAAATCTCCTCTTCTTGAGTTTGTACGGGTCCATTATCGCACGGAACGCGAATGATGTCAATGCCCTGCAGGGATTATTCATGTTGAAGCTGATTTTCCGGCACTCCCGCCGGAAGCGGCGCGGAGGCCGCGGGCGGCTGCGGTCCGCGTCTGCCGGAGGCCGGAGCGCGCAAAGAAGGGCGCTGCCCCCAATGTCATTATCTTAATGACATTGCTTGGTGTTGAGGGCTTTTTTCTGCGCCTGGCTGATGCCCTTGATGGGGATCAGCGAATTGCCGATGGAGTCATGCGGGTTTCCCCTTTCGTCACCTGCTCTTTCTCATAGAAGTCGATCACGCGGCCCGGAGAAGCGGGAGGCCGCCCCGCCCGGGGGTGAAACAGAATGAGTATTTATTCATCAACTGTAGTATATATTTTGAAATGTCAAGCCTTTGCGCCGACAAAACTGAATTATGTGCGGTTTTGCATGTTCCGCCGCGCCGTCTGCCGCGTCGGCGACGTGCCGCTGCTTCGTCCCGAAGATGCCCCTGCTCGCTCCCCCGCCCGCCCCCGGCGACGAAGAAAAGCGCCGGGATCAAGGTCCCCGCGAAAAGAACGAGGCCGAAATCCCGGAGCAGCTGAAAAAGCTTGGAATGGGAACGGGCAGCACGCGCCGGACGAAGCAAAAAAATGGACGACCCCCAGGCCCATGGACGGCTGGGGGTCGTTCGGTATTCCTGCTTCCACGGGTTACCGGAAGGGGCGCATGTCCGCGTCATATATTTCCAGTCTGCGGCATTGGACCAGCGCCGGCTTGTATTCCGGCAGATAGCGCTCGATGGCCGTCGCCAGCAGCAGGGGATTCAGGGTCGGATTCTGGGCGGCCACCACGGCCTCAAGGACGACGGCGTTTTCTCCTGCGGCGGAATCAGCCGCGTCTCCCGTTCCCGGTTCTCCGTTCCCCGTTCCCTTGACGACCAGCTCCCGGATCATCGGCGCGATGTCCGTCTCCACGACGCCCTTTTTCCCGTGCTTCTCCACGATCAGCGAGGGCCGGCCGAAGAGGGCGCGAATGGCCTCGATCCTGTCATTCTCAGCCTTGCCCTGAGCGAAGTCGAAGGGGGAGCGAAGCGGAGCCGAAGAATCCGCTTCCCCGTCCCCTGTTCCCGGCTCCCTGTTCCCGGTTCCCTGATACCTCAGCGTCAGCCGCGCCCGCAGCCAGGCCAGCTTTCCGGCCTTCTGGCCGCCTTCCCAGCTCTCCAGGGCCCGGATGCCTGCCGGGAGGACGGGGTTCAGCCGGGCCGCGATCTCCTCCGCGGGAATCTCGCAGCCCTCGGCCAGGGCGAACTCCGCGATCTCGCACTGGCTCTCCACCCCCACGGACAGGGGCATGAGGATGGACAGCTCCGGGTGGGGTGTGAAGCCCTGGCTGTGCTTCAGCTCGATTCCGGCCCGCCGGAAGCTCCGCATCAGCGCCCGCATCAGGTCCAGATGGGAGGACCAGATTGCGACTCCTTCTTTTGTGAATAGCATCCTCATTTTGGCATCCTCACTAAGCAAAAATGAAACTATGAAACTATGAAACTATGAAAATATGAAAATATTATGGTATTTTTCAAATCTCCGATTTGAAAAATGATATTATATTCGTCGCGGAGCGACACCTCAATAGTTTCACAGTTTCATAATTTCATATTTTCATATTCTATGGGTCGCAGCGGCCGCACTCCAGCAGCCGGTTCGCCCCGCAGCCGGCGCAGCCGTGGCGGCAGTCGGGGGTGATCTCCGAGCGGCCGGCCCGCTCCCGCTCCCGCAGGAGGAAGGCCTTGCTGACGCCGGGGTCGATGGTCTCCCAGGGCAGCAGCTCGTCCGTTCCGAAGCCCCGGGTGGTGTAGAAATGCCGGTCCACGCCGCATTCCTCCAGGGCCGCGATCCACTTCTCGTAGTCGAAGTACTCCATCCAGCCGTCCAGCTTCGCGCCTCGGCGCCAGGCCGCCTCGATGACGGGCCCCAGCCGCCGGTCGCCCCGGGCCAGTACGGCCTCCAGCTCCGACAGCTTC
The DNA here is from genome assembly GCA_017519005.1 of Oscillospiraceae bacterium. Lineage (GTDB taxonomy): Bacteria > Bacillota > Clostridia > Oscillospirales > Oscillospiraceae > JAFRPC01. The sequence continues at coordinate 2,519 of JAFWTG010000107.1, forward strand.
GCCTCGTGGTAGCTGTACTCGATGCTCTTGTTGTTCATGTGCTCCTTCAGCAAGCGGCAGCGCCGCAGGTACTCCTCCGGCGTGATCTGCCGCTCCCACTGGAAGCCCGTGAAGGGCTTGGGCACGAAGAAGGCCGTGGCCACGTGGATGCGGACGCCTCGCTTCTTGTTGGAGGCGTGGTCCTTCCAGCAGTTGTAAATCTTGTAGACCAGCTCCGCGATGCCCAGCACGTCCTCGTCGGTCTCCGTGGGCAGGCCCAGCATGAAGTAGAGCTTCACGTTGTTCCAGCCTCCCGCGAAGGCAATCTCGCAGGTTTTCAGCACGTCCTCCTCCGTGACGTTCTTGTTGATGGCGTCCCGGAGCCGCTGGGTCCCCGCCTCGGGGGCGAAGGTCAGGCCGCTCTTGCGGACCTTCTGGAGCTTCAGCATCAAATCCCGGGAGAAGTTGTCCGCCCGCAGGGAGGGCACGGAGATGTTGACGTTCCGGGCGGCGCAGTACTCCGTCAGCCGGTCTGTCAGGGGCTCCAGATATTTGTAGTCCGAGGTGGAGAGGGAGGAGAGGGTGATCTCGCTGTCGCCGGAGGAGGCCAGGCTCTGCAGGGCCTGGTTGTAGAGCGTCTCGGGCTTCCGGGGCCGGACGGGCCGGTAGGTGTAGCCCGCCTGGCAGAAGCGGCAGCCCCGGATGCAGCCCCGCATGACCTCCAGGTTTTGCCGGTCGTGGACGATCTCCGTGGACTGCACGATGGGCTCCACGGGGTAGTAGGCCTTGTCCAGATCCTGGACGATGCGCTTCGTCACCTTGGCCGGGGCGCCCGGCAGGGGCACGATGGCCGCCAGCGTGCCGTCGGGATTGTATCGGTGCTCGTAGTGGGAGGGCACGTAGACCCCCGGGATTTTTCCCACCTCCCAGAGAAATTCCTCCTTAGACAGGTCCCGCTTCTTCGCGTCCCGCCAGCAGTTGACGATTTCCACAGTGCTCTCCTCGCCCTCGCCCAGGGAGAAGAAGTCGATGAACTCCGCCAGGGGCTCCGGGTTGTAGGTGCAGGCGCCGCCGGCAAAAACAATATTATGTAAACCATGCCGTTCCGCGGCCCGAAGGGGAATTCCCGCCAGATCCAGCATGGTCAGAATGTTCGTGTAGCTCATCTCGTAGCCCACGGAGAAGGCGATCATATCGAAGTCCGCCACGGGGTCGTGGCTCTCCAGGGCGTAGAGGGGCAGCCCCGCCGCCCGCATTTCGGCCTCCATGTCCCCCCAGGGGGTGAAGACCCGCTCGCACCACACGCCGTCCATGTTGTTGACGACGCCGTAGAGGATGCGGAGCCCCAGGTTGGACATGCCGATCTCGTAGGTGTCGGGGAAGCAGAAGGCCACCCGCGTGTCGATTTCGCGCAGCGCCTTCACGGTCTGATTGTATTCGCCGCCCACGTAGCGGGCCGGCTTCTGCACCCGCGGCAGAATCCGCGGCAGCAGCTCGTCGATTGTTTTACTCATGTGTGATTCGTTTCTCGATTCTTGATGTGGGGTTGCCGCCGCGGCGGCACAGCCGCAGCAGTCCCGCCCCGTCCCGGCCGGGGATGGGCAGGAGATTCCAAAGGGCCAGACTCAGATTGCAGAGGCCGAAGAGGGGCTGGGAGCGCCAAAACAGCAGGGCCAGCAGCAGATTGACCGCCGGCCCTGCCGCCAGGGCCCAGGCCTCCCGGGGACCGCCCGGGAGCTCGGCCCGGATCACGGCCCCGGAGGTCCGGAGCTCCAGCGCGTACACGGGGATTTTCAGCGCCCGGAGGGCCGCCAGATGCCCCGCCTCGTGGAGTCCTGCCGCCAGCAGGAAGGGAAGGGTCACGCCCTGCCGGTCCAGGAGCCAAAAGGCGCCCAGCAGGAGCCAAAAGCCCGCCGTCACCCGTATCCGCATTCAGCATCACCGGGGAAGTCTATGCGCGGCCGGAGGAGAAGATGCAGACCCTTGACCCAAGGGCCGGATCAGCTGGAGGAGGAAGAAGAGGAGGAGTAGCCGGAGGAGGCGTTGGCCCGGTCGCGGATCATGTGCTGCAGGGTCACGAGAATGGCGATGACGGTCTTCTCGTACTCGGGGCGGTAGATGTCGATGCAGTACTTGTCGTGCAGGGAGATCAGCTTCTGGCCGATGACGGCGATGATCCCGCCCTGGGCATCGTAGAGCTCAAAGTTCAGACCCCAGATATTGCCCTTCAGCTGCCAGCCCAGGCCCTCGAGGTTCATGATGTCCTTGTAGATGTGGAAGATCTCCCGGGAGAGCTCGAACTTGGTGCCGTCCGCCATGGTGATGTAGTGGCGGGCGTGGAGCGTGAAGAATTTGCGCTCGATGTGGGCCACCTGATTTCCGGCGGCGTCGGTCACGTCGGTCTTGTCGCGGATGGAGAGGAACTTGGTGTTGGCCTCGTAGACCATCTCTCCCGCGGCGTTGGTGATGTCGATGTGGCGGTGCAGGGTGAAGATCTTGCTGCTGGTGAAGAGGGAGTTGGCGGGAACACCGAAGCGCTCCACGTTGACGACGTTGGCGTCCTGGCCGGCTTCGCGGTAGCGCACGTGCTTGGAAAATACACCCATGGGGAATACCTCCGTTTCATTTCTTCATACAGGCCCTGCGGACCTTTCTGCCCCTATCATAGCATAAAATGCGCCAGCGCACAATGGTATTTTTTAAAATGTCAAACTTTCATCGCTTCATGCGCCTCCGCAAATCCCGCTTTTTTCGCACCGGCTCGCAGACGCCTTTTCCCTTGACAAGCCGGGAGAAATCTGCTATATTGGTCCCAGCATTGGGGAGTAGCCGGCGTCCTCAGGACGCTTCCGCTGTCGTCAGGTCGGTCCCGTCGGGACCCGGCGGCGGGACGAAGCGGCGAGACCTTTGCCGCAGCAGTCTGGTTCTGCCCGCGGTGAAGGTCTCGCCTTTTCCATGCGCCGGGGCTTCCGCGTGCAGCATGCTTTCTTGCTGCAACAGATGGATTTGATAGAAACTTGGAGGAAATCATATGCTTGTTCCGATTTTACTGTTCATTGTCGGCCTGGTCTGCCTCATCAAGGGCGGCGACTGGTTCGTGGACGGGGCCAGCGCCCTGGCCCGGAAGTTCCACCTGCCCGAGCTGCTGATCGGCGCCACGGTGGTCTCCATCGGCACCACCCTGCCGGAGGTCATGGTCTCCACGATCTCCGCTGTGGAAGGCCACGGCGAGATCGCCTACGGCAACGCCATCGGCTCCGTCATCTGCAACACGGCTCTGATCGCCGCCATCACCCTGGCGGTGCGGCCCGGCAAGGCGGACCCCAAAACCATCCGGATGCCGGTGCTCTTCTTCTTCCTGGCGGCGGCCATCTACTGCGTGGCGGCCTATCTGCTGGGCGAGTTCACCCGGGTGGTGGGCCTGGTCATGCTGGCCATGTTCGCGGCCTATATGTTCGTCACCGTGCGGCAAATGAAGAAGAATCCCCAGCCCGCGGAGGCGGAGGCCGCGGAAGCCGAAGAGATGCCCGCCTGGAAGATGATCCTCTTCCTGGTCCTCGGCGCGGCCCTGATCGCCGTGGGCGCCCATCTGCTGGTGGAGAACGGCACCAAGATCGCCGAGGCCCTGGGCGTGCCCGAGTCCGTGATTGCTCTGACCTTCGTAGCCCTGGGCACCAGCCTGCCGGAGCTGGTCACCGCCATTACCTCCCTGGTGAAGGGCCACAGCGACCTCTCCCTGGGCAACGTCATCGGCGCCAACGTGTTCAACCTGGTGCTGGTCAGCGGCCTCTCCGTGACGCTGGCTCCCTTCAAGGTGCCCCAGAGCGCCATGATCGCCGGCCACAACTCCAGTCTGGTGCTGGAGATTCCCCTGATGATCACCGTCATGCTGATTCTCACCCTGCCCGCTCTTCTCAAGGGCAAGCTCTCCCGGGCGCAGGGCATCCTGCTGCTGGCCATCTACGCCGCCTTCTGCGCGGTGCAGTTCACGCTCTGATCCGCCCCTGCCGAAAGGAAGGACCCCATGTATCTGAGAGACGGCCTCATTCGCTTTCTGAAAATCAAAAATCTGATCTTCGTAATCGTGGGCGTCTTTCTGGCCGCCTTCTGCGTGGAGACCATGACGGAACTGACGGTCTTCTATTGGGGCGACTGGGAGACCATCCTCACCGCCCGGCGCACCCCCGAATCCGCGGTGCTCTTCCTGGTGGGCGTGGGGCTGATTCTGGCATCCCGGGTCTCCCGGCGGCTGATCCAGGACGCCAACTTCTTCTCCCGCTACTTTGAGGGAGACCTCAGCGGCTATATCGGCTTTGAGGAGCTGGCGGAGGTCACGGGCAGGACGGCTGCGCAGATTCGCCGCCGCCTGAAGCTGCTGCGCCGGATTTATATGAAGAAATTCCGCTTCGTCCGTTCCGGCGGCCCGGAAGGGGAGCAGATCGAGCTCTACAGCAAGAAGGTCAGCTGCGTCTGCCGGAGCTGCGGCGGCGAGATCGAAAAGCGGGTCTACTTCACCGGGGAGTGTCCCTGGTGCGGCGGCTCCGACCTGAGCGCCAAGGTGATCTCCGGGGAGCGCTTCTACTGCATCACCGAGAACGAGAACCGCCGGGTCAACGATCCCTCCTACTACGAGGCCCGGGGCCTGAACAAAAAGATCGTCTGGCTCACCGTGGGCCTGGTCCTGGCGGCGGGCTTCGTCAGCTTCTTTCTGATCATGCTGCTCCACCAGCTCGTCCATTTCAACGACAAGGCCTATCTGACCAGAGAAATCCTCAGCTCCGACACGCACCACCGCTCCACCTTCGAGCTGGTCCAGCGGCACATGCGGAATCTGATTATTTTGGCCTCCTTCTCCGTCGCGGCCATCGGCACTGCCATCCCCGTCCTGTTGAAGCGGCTGACCGTGCTGAGAAAGGCCCGGCGCTACGCCCGCTTCTTCTCCCGGATTCCCACGCCCTACGTCCCCGTCTCCGAGCTGGCCGGCGCCGGCAACGGCAACGCCAGGCGGGAGCTGCGGGGTGTGGTTCGGGCCATCCGGGAGGGCGATCTGAAGGGTTGCTCTCCCGAAAAGCACGGCGGCCCCCTGCGGATCGGCCTGGCCAAGCGCATCGTCAAGGACCGCTGCCCCAGCTGCGCCGCCCCCATCACCGGCGCCGTAGACGAGAACTACCGCTGCCATTACTGCGGCAGCCTGATCATGGGCGTCATCCGAAAGCACTGAGCCCCTTCTTCCGGAGAAGCCCCCGCCGATTCACCCAAGCCCTCCTGTTCGCATAGAATGGCGCGAACAGGAGGGATTCTTTATGCCATCCACAGGCTTTCTCAAAATCCAGACGCTGACCTCCCGGGCGGAGCTGCCCGTGGCAGGGGCCACGGTGACGGTCTCCGCGGTCCGGCCCGGAGGCGGGCGGGAGCTGCTGAGTCTCCAGCGCACCGACGAGAGCGGCATGACGGCCACGGTGACGGTGCCGACCCCGGACGTATCCAACTCCCTGACGCCGGATCAGCCCCGGGGCTGGACCGACGTGCAGATCGCCGCCGACCACCCCAACTACGACGGGGTGGTCAGCCGGGACGTGCAGATCTTCCCCGGCGTCACCACCCTGCAGGAGCTCTACCTGATTCCCCGGGGCGGCCTGCCCACGGACCCCGGCAGCACCGAGGACTACGCGACCCCGCCCCAGGGCCTGTAGGGAGGGACGGCTATGGCGCTGCTTCTGCCCTACGTTCCGTCTTACATCACGGTCCATCTTGGCCCGCCTTCCGTCCCTGCGGAGAACGTCACCGTCAGCTTCCGGGACTACGTGAAGAACGTGGCCTGCAGCGAGGTCTACCCCACCTGGGATGAGGACGCCCTGCGGGCCAACATCCTGGCCATCACGTCCTTTGCCCTGAACCGGGTCTACACGGAATACTACCGGGTCCGGGGCTACCCCTTCGACATCACAGCCTCCACAGCCTATGACCAGCAGTTCTACAAGGGCCGCAGCTTTTTTGCCAACATCTCCCGGCTGGCGGATGAGCTCTTCGACGACTACGTTCGCCGCGTGGGCTTTGTGGAGCCCCTGGCGGCGAAATTCTGCAGCGGCACCACCGTGACCTGCGAGGGCCTGTCCCAGTGGGGCTCCCAGAATCTTGCGGCCCAGGGCTGGGGCTGGCTGCAAATATTGAAGAACTACTACGGCCCCAACATCGAGCTGGTCACCGACGCCCCCAAGGCCGACTATCGGGAGTCCTATCCCGGAGCTGCCCTGCGGCAGGGCAGCCGGGGCCGCAGCGTGGCACAGATTCAGACCGCCCTGAATCGGATCAGCCAGAGCTTTCCGGCGATTCCCAAGCTGACGGTGGACGGCGTCTTCGGCACCGCTACCGAGGCGGCGGTCCGGATCTTCCAGCGGGTCTTTGGCCTGTCGGAGGACGGGATCGTGGGCCGTCAGACCTGGTACGAGCTGGAGCGGGTCTACGCCGGGGTCCTGAAGCTCTCGGAGCTGCGCTCCCAGGGTCTGCGCTACCAGGACCTGGACTGGGAATTCCCGGAGCCCCTGCGGGTGGGCGACCGTGGCGAGCGGGTGCGCCAGCTCCAGTACATGCTGGCCGTGGCGGCCCAGTTCGTCCAGGTGGTCCCGTCCCCGGCGGTGGACGGGATCTTCGGCCCGGGTACCCGGGACGCTGTGAAGGCCTTCCAGGGCTACAAGGGGCTTCCTGTCACCGGCGAGGCCGACGACCGGAGCTGGGACGCCCTCTATGAGCTCTATTCCGGCATCGAAGACCGGGTCCTGGGGAACGCGGCCCTCTTCCCGGCCGTCGACACGGCCCCCACCAATGCCGCCAACGCCCGGGCACGGCTGGAGGCTCTGGGCTATCGCAGCGGCGGCCTCCAGCAGGCCCTCCGGGCCTTCCAGCAGCTCAACGGCCTGCCCGTCACCGGCCGCCTGACGGAGGAGACCGCCCGGGCCATCACCCTGCAATACCGGGCCCTGCAGTACAGCCAATCGAGCCGCATGACCCAGTACCCCGGCACGCCCCTGGCAATCGGCAGCCGGGACGCGAGGTAAGTCAGGCAATTCGGATTTGTCGGGCTCTCGCCGTAGGGCGGCCTGACCCCAGGCCGCCGCTGACACGCTGGTGGTTATCGCGGCGGCCAGAGGTCTGGCCGCCCTACGGCATAATCCCCACAAATCCCGATTATGAAAGGAGGAATTTCTACGGACCCAAACGACAATGCGCGCTACCTGGGCCGCTCCGTCACCAGCCTGCAGACCATGCTGCGGGTGATTTCACGGCAGGACCCCGGCTGTCCGCCGGTGGTGCCCGACGGAATCTACGGTCAGCAGACGGCCAGGGCCGTCACGGTCCAGCAGAAGCGGGCCGGCCTGCCCCAGACGGGCATCACGGATTTCGCCACCTGGCAGGCGATCTGCGCCGCCTACCGCTCCGCTGCGGTAGAGCTGGAGCCCGCCGCCCCCCTGGACCTGGTGATGGGGCCGAACCAGGCAATCGTGGAGGGCAGCGACAATCTCCACGTCCTGCTGATCCAGGCCATGCTCCACACCCTGGGGGAAATCTACCCCAATCTGGGGGGCTGCGGTCTCACGGGGGTCTGCGACGGCCCCACCGTCTGCGCCGTCAAGAGCCTCCAGCGCTGTTGCGGGATGCCGGAGTCCGGCATCCTGGATAAGCGGCTCTGGCAGCTCCTGGCAGGGCTCTACCACCAGGCCGTGGGCGACGGGGACCGGAAAAACCACTGCGGCTGAGGCGATGAGGACGGCGCAGCGCGGGCTTCAGAAAATGCCCGCCGCAGGCATGCAAAATGATTGACAAGCGGCGGCGGCTTGTGGCATAATAAGGGAAACATTACGAAACGGACAGGAGTACCGCCATGAACCACATGCTGCCGCAGCCCGGGTTTTGGGCGCTGACCGCCCGGGAAATGAAGACCCGCTCCTCCATGCTGGGGGAAATGCTGATCCTGGTCCTGCTCCACTTGATTGCCAGCATCGTCGGCTCCTTCCTGCTGACCATCCCCCTGACGGCCTGGGTTATGGGGAGCGAGAGCGGCTCCATCCTGGAGGCCGCCCGGGAGGGCCGGTCCATGTATAGCGTCCTGGACGAACTGCTGCGCAATCTGCCCGACTGGGCGGTGATCGTCGCGCTCTTTACCTCCGGCGCCATGGGCGTTGCGGCCCTGGTCTACTGCCGCAAGTTCCAGAAGCGGAGCCTGGCCTCCATGGGCCTGGACCGGGGCGGGGCCGGGGAGTACCTGCTGGGCCTTGCGCTGGGGCTGGTCCTCTTTGCGGCGGTGACCGCCGTGGGCGTCGCGGCGGGGGGCTTCCGCCTGGCGGCGGAGCGGCCGGCGGCGGAGCTGGGACTGGTGCTGCTGGCGCTGCTGGGCTGCATGGTCCGGGGCGCCTCCCTGGAACTGCTGTTCCGGGGCTATTTCGCCCCCTCCCTGGGGGCCGTCTATCCTCCGATCTTTGCCCTGCTGCTCTCCAGCATGGCCTCCGTGTTCCTCCAGCAGACCGGGACCTCCCTGGTCTCCATGGGCGGGGTGAACAGCCTGCTGCTGGCCCTCTTTCTGGGAATCTGGGTCATCAAGCGGGGCAGACTCTGGAGCGCCTGCGCCATCCAGGCCGCCTGGAGCTTCGGCATGGGCTTCCTCGTCAACTTCGCCCCGGCGGGGAAGCACGGCGGTCCCCGGCTGCTGGACGTGGATGCGGACTTCTACCGCCCTCTGCTGACCGGCGCGGAATACGGCCCCCAGGCCAGCATCTGCGCCACCGTGGTCCTGCTGGCGGCGATCGCCGCGGTTCTGGCCCTGAAGCCCAGAGACCCGGCCCCACAGCCCCGTGAACAAGCTGGGAATAATTTGTAAATTCTTTTCGGAAGCTCTTTTCTTTTTGAAATCCTCTGGTATAATGCAGACAGAAAGCCCTCTTTGAACACACTGAAAGGAGAACGAAATCATGGCATGGAATGAAAAACTGGAGGCCCTGAAGGGTCTCGTTGCCGAGGCCGCCCAGACCACGGCCCGCGTCACCAAGAGCGCAGCCTCCGTCACCAAGTCCAATATCAGCATCCTCGGCGAGCAGGAGAAGCAGAGAAAGGCCTACCTGGAGCTGGGCAAGCTCTACTACCGGGACTTCATCACCGGTGAGGAGCCGGACGACGCTGAGTATCTGCCCCTCTGCGACGCCATCACGCAGGCCGCCAAGAACATTGACAGCCTGCGCGGCGAGCGCGAGCTGGCCCGCGAGGACGTGAAGTCCGCCTTTGTCCGCACCCCCAGGGAAGCGGAAGAGGAGCCCTCCGATCTGGAGGCCGAGCTGGCGCAGCTCCACCGGGAGCTGGATGAGCTGGAGCGGGATCTGGAGAAGCTGGGCGACGTGGAAGAGCAGGTCGGGGCCCAGCCAAGCGACGCCGAGGCAGCCGTCGACGCCGTCTTCGAGGTCGTGGACGACGAGGAACCCAAATCCGACGAGGAACCCAAATCTGAGGAATAAGCAAACGAACCGACGCGCCCGCGGAAGCAGTTCCGCGGGCGCGTCGGTTTTTGGGATCAGGGATTAAGGATTAGGGATTATGGATCAGGGTGGGGAAAAGGGACAGGGAACAGACCCGCCCGTAGGGGCCAATGCCTACATCGACCCTCAATACCCCGCACGGACGAGGCATCAGGCAATAGGCAATAGGTATCACGCCCGCATGTAGGGACAAGCATTGCTTGTCTGGCATTCGGAACGAATGCAATTTGCCGCAGGCAAATCCCGTTGACCGACCGGGTGCGATAAATCCTCCTCCGGACGATTGTTTGCTCCGCAAACCGGACAAGCAATGCTTGTCCCTACGGAGAAGACGGACCTGCTCGCTGATTTCGTTATGCCTCTTCGGAATTCGCAGGCTTCTCTTCTGCGGCGTCGGCGTCAACAGCTTCGTCAGCACCCGCGTCAACGGCCTCTTCAGCAGCCGCGTCAACAGCCTCGTCAACAGGCGCGTCAGCGGCCGCGTCAACAGCCTCGTCAACAGGCGCGTCAGCGGCCTCGTCAACAACCACGTCAGCAGCCGCGTCAACAGCCTCGTCAACGGCCTCGTCCGCAGCCTCGTCGTCGGCTTCGCCCGCTGCAGCCGGTTCCGCCGGCTCCTGATTGACCAGCATCCTGCTGCCGTCCGGATTCCGGAACAGCCGGATATAGAGCATCACGCCCACGGCGGCCACGAAGCTGATCCCCGCCAGCAGCTGGCTCACCCGAATGTCGGTGCCGCTGATATAGAGGGAGTCGGTCCGCAGGCCCTCGATCCAGACCCGGCCCAGACCGTACCAGGCCAGGTACTGCAGGAAGGTCTGGCCGTCGTACTTCCGCTTCTTGGAGAGGAAGTGCAGCAGAATGAAGCCGATCAGGTTCCAGACGGACTCGTAGAGGAAGGTGGGGTGCCAGTAGCGGGAAACTCCCGGAACCACCTCAATGCCCATGCGCAGGAAGAAGTGGTCGTAGATCTCCGCGCCGAAGGCCTCCCGGTTGAAGAAATTGCCCCAGCGGCCGATGCACTGGCCGATCAGCAGGCCCAGCGCCATGATGTCCAGATAGGGCGTCAGCTTCTGCTTCTTCACCTTGGCGAAGAGCAGCAGGCCCAGGGTGGCGCCGATGACGCCGCCGTAGATGGCGATGCCGCCCTGCCAGATGTAGAGAGCGGAAATCGGGTCGTCCTTGTAGTTGTCCCACTGGAAGATCACGTAGTAGATTCTGGCGCAGATGATGGCCAGGGGAACGGCAAAGAGAATCGCGTCGATCACGCGGTCCATATCGGTGCCGAACTGCTTGACCCGCCGGCTCACGTAGAGAATCGCCAGCAGGAAGCCCAGGGCGATGATCACGCCGTAGAAATAGATTTCTCTGCCGAAGATGGTAAAGGGCAGGGTCCGGGGCAGGTCCAGCCCCTCAATCCCCAGCCCGGGGAAGGAAATTGCGCCGTTGTTTGACAGCATACCGCCGCCTCCTTTTTCTTGATTGCACGGATTTCCGTATATTATAGCACAGGCCGCGCGAAAAAGCTATCCTTTTTCCAAAATACTTTCGACTTCCGATTTTCAAGCTTTACACAGCAGCCGAAAAATGATATAATAACAAAACGAAACGAGCGGCCGGCGCTTTGAATACGGAAAGGAGGGGTCGGGCGTGCGAAGAATCTGGAATGGCATTACGGAATTCTACCGCCGGGGCGACCTGCTCCTGCTGTTTTTGTGCGTTGCGGCCACGGGCTTCGGCCTTGTGATGATCGCCAGCGCCACCCGCTACAGCGGCTCCTCCCGCTATCTGGTGGTCCAGGGCGCGTCTCTGCTGCTGGGCATTCTGATCTACGTCGCCATGTCGCTGCTGGACATCGAGATCCTGGCCGAGCACCGGGAGCTGCTGCTGGCCTTCAACGTCCTGCTGATCTCCATGCTGCTGGTCTGGGGCGTGGGCGACTCGGTGGGCAACCGGGCCTGGCTGGACCTGCCCATGATGCCCGTCTACATCCAGCCCGCGGAGATCTGCAAAATTACCTTCATCATCGCCATGGCCAAGACCATGAGCAACAACCGCAGCAAGCTCTCCTCCGTCAAGTCCGTGGCCTCCGTCACAATCCAGGCCGTCATGATGATCGGTCTGATCGTGGTGATCTCCCGGGACGTTGGCTCCGCCCTGGTCTTCCTCTTCATCTTCCTGGCGGTGGCCTACGTGGGCGGCGTCCGGTCCTGGTGGTTCCTGGTGGCCTTTCTGGCGGCCGGAGCAGTCTTTCCCCTGCTGTGGAAGTATTTTTTCCGGGACTATCAGAAGCTCCGCATCCTGGTTCCCTTTGATCCCAGCATCGACCCCGACGGCACCGGCGTCCGCTGGGACACCAACCGCTCCATCGCCATGCTCTCCGGCGGCGGCGTCTCCGGCCAGGGCCTCTTCAAGGGGACCATGCTGGGCAACCACGCCATCGCCGCCCAGCATACGGACTTCATCTTCTCCGCCATCGGCGAGGAGCTGGGCATTCTGGGCTGTCTCTTCACCTTGGTGCTGCTGGCCGCCATCGTGGGCCGCTGTATCTGGGTGGGGATCCACACGCCCAACTATATGAACCGGCTGATCTGCATCGGCATCGCCGCCATGCTGGTCTTCCAGATCATGATCAACGTGGGCATGTGCATCGGCATCCTGCCGGTTATCGGCCTGACCCTGCCCTTTATCAGCTACGGCGGCTCGTCCATCATCACGGTCTACCTGGCCATGGGCGTGATCTCCGGCATCCATATGCGCCCGGACCCGGAGTCCAAGTCGCCATACATCCAGCCCAGATATTAGACCCGCCGTATCCCGCATCCGGCACAGATAAAAATGTAGGGGCGCTCACCGAGCGCCCGCCGTATCCCGCATCCGGCACAGATAAAAATGTAGGGGCGCTCACGGAGCGCCCGCCGTACCCCGCACAGGATGCAGTGAAAAAGGAGGCAAATCATGGATATTCTGAAAGCCCTGGAGGGCATCCGCTTTCCGCTGCTGGACAAGCTGATGCAGGGCGTCACGTTCCTGGGCGAGGAGACCGTCTTCATGGTGGTCGCCATCGTTCTGTTCTGGTGCGTGGATAAGTGGAAGGGCTACTTCCTGCTGGCAACCGGCTTTTTGGGCACCATCCTGTCCCAGGTCATGAAGCTGATCTGGCGGGTTCCCCGGCCCTGGGTCCGGGACCCCTCCTTTACCGTGGTGAAATCCGCCCAAAGCGGGGCCACGGGCTTTTCCTTCCCCAGCGGTCATACCCAGAGCGCGGCCTGCACCTTCGGCGGCATCGCCCGCTGCTCGAAGCGGGTCTGGCTCCGCTGGCTCATGATCGCGGCGGTGCTGCTGGTGGGCTTCTCCCGGATGTATCTGGGCGCTCATTACCCATCCGACGTGATCGTAGGCCTGCTGCTGGGCGTCGCGGCGGTGCTGGTGATGTACCCCGTCTTCCGGCGCGCCCGGGAGAGCGCCAGGTACATGTACGGCGTGCTGGGCGTCATGCTGCTGCTGAGCCTGGGTTATCTGGCCTACGTGCTGTTCTACCCCTTCCCCGCGGACGTCAGGCTGACGGACCCCCTTACCGGGACCAGCAACTGGGAAAACGGCCTGAAGAACGCCTGGACCCTGCTGGGCTGCCTGCTGGGCCTCATCGTGGCCTACACCGCCGACCGGAAGACGCGGTTCTCCGAGCAGGCCCCCCTCCCGGGGCAGATCTGCAAAACCGTCCTGGGCCTGGCCATCCTGGTGGGCCTGCGGGTGGCGCTGAAAAAGCTCTTCGGCCTGATTTCCGACGACCTGTGCTGGAACGCCCTGCGCTACTTCTGCATGGTGGTCTTCGCCGGGGCGGTCTGGCCGCTGAGCTTCCCCTTCTGGGCGAAGCTGGGCGCAAAGAACAGCAAGAAATAAGAAGCAATAAGCGAGAAGCAAGAAGCGGCGGGTTTCGATCGCTTCCTGCTTCTTTCTTTTTTCCGTCTTTCCCGCCGCATACTTTTCCGAAAACAGCGAAAACTAGCTCCGATGATTTTTCAAAGGAGGTAGTTTTTATGAAGCGCAAATTCACGTTTCTGCGCGGCCTGACGTCGGCGCTGGCGCTCTGCTGCTGTCTCGCGCTGTCCGCCGCGGCGGACGGGGGCGACGGACCGGTGGGTCGGCCCGCGGAGGCCTCAGCAGAGCTCCCGGCGGAGCCGGGGCTCTATTGCTTTTCCCGGGAGGAGCTGGACCGGCGGGAGAGTCTGGAGGGTGTGTTTCTGACCGGCGTTCCCGCCCCGGAGCAGGCGGAGCTGCTGCTGGGCAGCCGGGTCCTGCGGGCGGGGGACGCCGTTTCCCGGTCAGAGCTCTCCCGAATCCGGGTGGAAAACCGGGCCGGCGGGGAGAGCTCCCTGTCCTATCTTCCCTATGAGGACGGGCGTCTGGGGGAAGACTGCGTGCTGACCTTTCATCTGGAACGCTCCGAGGACGAGCCGCCTGTGGCGCTGGACGGGGAGCTGGAAACCTGGCGCAACCTGCCCAACAAGGGCCAGCTGAAGGCCACCGACGACGGCGACGGTCCCCTGCGCTACACCCTGACGGAGCAGCCCCGGCGGGGGAGCGTGGAGCTGGCCGAGGACGGCAGCTTCACCTACAGCCCACAGAAGAACAAGGTAGGGGAGGACAGCTTCCGCTTCACCGTCAGCGACGAGGCCGGAAACGTCTCCGCGCCCGCCACGGTCAAGGTGACGATTCGCAGGCCCACGGACGCGAAAACCTTCGCGGACCTGGACCGTGATCAGCAGTTCGAGGCCCTCTGGCTCCGGGAGACGGGGCTCTTCGGCGGGGAGACCGTCTCTGAGCGGCTCAGCTTCGGCCCGGAGCAGAGCGTCAGCCGGGGAGACTTTCTGGCCATGGTGATGGATCTGGCGGGCATCGACCCGGAGATCGGCCTGCAGGCGGAGGCCTTCGCGGACGGAGAGGAGGCCGCGGCCTGGCTGCGGCCCTACCTGGCCTCCGCCCTGCGGCGGGGTCTGGTCCGGGGCGAGCGGGGAGCCGAGGGTCTGGTCTTCCGGCCCAACGAGCCCGTCACCCGTTCCGAGGCCGCGGCGCTCTGCGCCCGGCTCTTCGACACCGACGCCGCTCTGCCCGCGTCCTTCACCGACGCCCCCAACGCTCCGCTGACACGGCTGCAGGCAGCGAAGCTCCTCTACGAAGCCAGCAAAACGGAATAAGGTACAGCCCGGAAATGCGCGCATTTCCGGGCTGTACCTTATATTATTTTACTTGAGCACGGCGTCCAGCCGCTCCCAGGGCAGATCCAGGTCAGGCCGGCCGAAGTGGCCGTAGGCGGCGGTGGGCTGGTAGATGGGACGGCGCAGGTTCAGCAGCTCGATGATGGCGGCGGGGCGCAGGTCGAAGCTGCGGCGCACCAGGGCGGAGAGCTCCGCGTCAGACATGCTGCCGGTGCCGTAGCTCTCCACCAGCACGGAGACGGGCTGAGCCACGCCGATGGCGTAGGCCAGCTCGATCTGGCACTTCCGGGCCAGACCC
>JAFWTG010000108.1 GCA_017519005.1 Oscillospiraceae bacterium
CTCCTCAGGCCACTCCTTGCGACAGCGCTCATAGAGCCACATGCCACAGATGTTCTTCAAGAAACGGCTCTGACGCGTGCGGGCCGTCGGGGACGCCGGCCCCTACGGAGCAGGCTTAGAAGTAGACGCCGCTGTTTTCCAGCTCTTCCACCAGATCGCCCACGATCTCCACGTTGAAGGGGGTCAGAATGTAGGTGGAAATGGCGACCTTCTTGATTTTTCCGTCCAGGGCGTAGGCCACGCCGGAGAGGAAGTCCACCAGTCTGCGGGCCACGTCCTTATTGGTGGATTCGAGGTTCAGCACGATGGCCTTCTTGTCGCGCAGATGGTCGGCGATCTCGGAGACGTTGTCGAAGCGGTCGGGCTTGACCAGGATCACCTGCATGGCGGAATTGTTGTTGAGGCTCATGACCTTGGCGGGGCCGGAGCGGCGGGGAGCTGCGCTGCCGGTTTCGGGGGCGCTGAAGCTGGAACGGCGGGAGGCGGCGGGAGCGGGTTCAGGCTCGGCTTCCAGCTCTTCCTCTTCCTCGTCGTAATCGTATTCGTCCATGTCCTCCTCGTTGTAGGGGCGGGTCAGCTTCTTGAGTTCATCCATCAGTCCCATGGTAAGGGTTCCTCCTGTATATGTATTTGTTATTTCAGACGTAATGGCGGGGTCCGAAGATGGCGGTCCCCACGCGGATCATGGTGCTGCCCTCGGCGATGGCGTCCTCAAAGTCGTCGCTCATGCCCATAGACAGACATACCATAGAGACATTATCGTATTTTTTCCGGGCAATGTCAATATAAAGATTTCTCATTTTCGCAAAATATTTACAATTATCGCCTTTTTTTTCGGAAATGGGAGGAATTGCCATCAGTCCCCGCAGAAAAACGCCGGGATATTCGCCCATCCGGGCAGCCAGCTCGCCGGCCTCCCCGAGGGTAAAGCCGCCCTTCTGGGGCTCCTCGCCCACGTTGACCTCCAGCAGGATCTCCTGCCGGACGCCCAGCCGCAGGGCGGTCCGGTTGATGGCCTCCAGCAGCTCAAGCCGGTCCACGGACTGGATCAGGTCCACCTTCCCGACGACCTTGTTGAGCTTGTTGGTCTGCAGATGGCCGATGAAGTGGACGGGTCTGCCCTCGTAGGCGCCCAGGGGCTGCTTGGCCGTCAGCTCCTGGACCCGGTTCTCTCCGCAGCAGTCCACGCCCGCAGCCACGGCCTCCTTCACCCGCTCGGCGTCGTTCATCTTGGTGGCGGCGCAGAGCAGAATCTCCGCGGGGTCCCGGCCCGCGGCCCTGGCCGCCGCGTCCATCCGGGCGCGCAGGGCGGCGACGTTTTCAGCGATGCTCATTTTACCATGACCTTTCCGTTGAAGATTTCTCCGGTGGTGAGGATGATCTCGTCCTCCGGCCAGAGGTTTTTGGTGCTGGTTTTGTCCAGCTTCACGATGAAGCTGTCCCCGTTGTCGCAGAGGATCTCGATGGGCTTCCACTTGGCCTCCGCGCCCTCCAGCACGTAGACGCCGCTGCTGCCCTCCGTCACGTAGATGGCGGTCTTGGGGACCCGCAGGCCCGAGAGATTGGAGAAGACCAGGTCCGCGCTCTGGATCCGGGAGGAGACGGCGCTCTGGATATAGGACTCGCAGGACAGCACCAGCACCCGGCGCCCGTCCTCCGGGTCGCTGACCCGCTCCACCCGCATCGGCACCGTCTCGTAAAAGTCGTAGGCGAAGCTGGCGTCCACCCGGTCACCGATCTCCAGGGTCTCGACGTTGACGGCCGGGACAACGGCGGCAAAATACCACTTTTGGCCGGTGACCAGCTTGCCGAAGGCGCCGGTCTCCCGCCGGCCGATGCCGTTGTAGTGTTCCAGCTCGGTCACCCGGGCCGTCTCCAGGAATTCCGGCGTCAGCTCCGCCTCGTAGCCGTCGGCCACGCCGGAAAACCAGCCGGAGACCGGGGCGGCGATGGAGCCGGACTCGGCCTCCGCTTCGGCCCGGAGCTCGTTGAGGGTGGCCTCGGCGCTCCGGATCCGGGTCCAGAGGGCCTCGGCGTCGGCGCTGTTCAGGTAGCGGCGCAGCACGTAGGGCTTCAGGGCCTCGGCAGCCTTGTCCGCGGCGGAAAACTCCCGCCGGGCGGCCAGGAGGGTCACCTCGTTCATCTGCCGCTGGATATCGTTGTCCAGGGTGGCGGAATCCAGATCGGAGCCGGAGAAGGAGTGGGCGTAGCGCATCTGGGCCAGCTCCTCCTCCAGCGCCTCGATCCGGGCCTGGCGGCTTCTGGCCGCCTCGTCCCGGTAGGTGGCGGCGACGGTCTGCCCCCGGCCCACCTTCTCGCCCTCGTCCCGGACGGGAACCACAAGCTCCGCCGAGCCGGCCGTCAGAGCCTGCTCGGAACGCACCAGAAAGCCGGAGGTGGTAATCCCATCGCCGACTTCATAGCGCACCGCCTTATAGGTTGTGAAGCTGTCGCCCGAGAAGCGGGTGACGGAGAAGATCAGGTAGCTGGCCACCACGCAGAACAGGACGATGACCACTGCCTTTGTGAATTTGTCGCTTTTCATAGGGGGACGCCCTCCTTTGCACGCGCTCCGAAGGGGGCCCGGGGGCGGCGCAGCTCCGCGGGAGCATGGCGCAGGCTGTGCGCCGCTACAGGGTGGAGCTGATCCGGACGGGCCGGGTGGGGACCACGGTGGAGATCGCGTGCTTATAGATCATTTGCTGGCGGCCCTCGGAGACCAGGCAGACCACGAAGCTGTCAAAGCCCGTGACCACGCCCTTCATCTGAAAGCCGTTCATCAGAAAGACCGTCACCAGCTGACGCTCTTTCCGCACTTCGTTCAGGAACTGGTCCTGTAAGGTTTCGTTTGCCATGGAAGTTACCTCGTTTCTATGTAGGATGGTAAGGTCCATGGTAACACGTTTGCGTTGTCGAAAGCAGTTCTTTTTTAGAATTGAGAATTGAAAGTTGAGAATTAAGAATTCAATGTGTTTTGCAGATCGCGATCTGCAAAACTCCGATAATTCTCAATTATACATTCTCAATTCTCAATTCAGAGCAAACGCAGAGCTGCCGGCAAAAGCTCCGGCGTTTCATCAACGTACAGCCAGCGGATCGCCTCGTTCCGGCGGAACCAGGTGAGCTGGCGCTTCGCGTAGTTGCGGGAGGCCTGCTTGATCCGCTCGGCGGCCTGCTTCACGCTGCATTCGCCCCGGATTGCGGCGGCCATTTCCTTGTAGCCGATGGCCTGCATGGCGGTGGTTTTGGGGTCGATCCCCTGCTCCAGCAGCCGCCGGACCTCCGCCTCGAGGCCCTTTTCCAGCATCTCGTCCACGCGGCGGTCCACCCGGGCGTAGAGCTTGTTCCGGTCCCGGAAGTTCAGGCCAATCCAGGCGGGCTCGTACTTGGGGGGACGCTTTTTCGACTGCTCGTTGTGCCAGGACAGGGGCATTCCGGTGATCAGAAAGACCTCCATGGCCCGGATAATCCGCTTCCGGTCCGAGAGATGGAGCTTCTCCGCGGTCTCGGGGTCGGCCTCCTTCAGCATGTCGTAGACGTAGGCCACGCCCTTCTCCTCGGCGATGTGCTCCACGTATTCCCGCTGGGCGGGCCGGGAGGGGGCGGCGAAGGTCTCGCCCTTGATCAGACTGTCCATGTAGAGCCCCGTGCCGCCGCAGACGACGGCGATCTTTCCCCGGGCATGGACGTCAGCGATGGCGGCGTCCGCCAGCTTTACGTAGCGGCCCACGGAGAAGTCCTCCCCCGGCTCGGCCACGTCCAGCAGCCAGTGGGGTACGCCGTCCATTTCGGCGGCGTCGGGCTTGGCAGTGCCGATATCCATGCCCCTGTAGATCTGCATGGAGTCGCAGGACACCACCTCGGCGTCCAGCGCCTTCGCCAGCGCGACGGCCAGCCCGGTCTTCCCGGAGGCGGTGGGACCGCAAATACAGATGATATCTTTCATTTCAACACTTCCCCAAGGTATCTATTCAGTCGCCCCCTTCGTCGTAGGGGCGGATGCCCACATCCGCCCTCGCTTGCAGGCAAAAATCGGTAGGTAGGGCCGATGTAGGCATCGGCCCCTACGGGCGACTGAACAATTACCTTATTACTTGTTACTTATTACTTTTCAGGTGATCCGCTTGAACTGCTTCTCGATCTGCCGCTTGCTGATGACCGTGCAGATGGGTCTGCCGTGGGGGCAGTATTTCAGGTCGTCTCTTGTCAGGACGGTTTTTGCCAGGGCCTGGAGCTCGGCGGGGTCGGTGACGTAGCCGGCCTTGATGGCGGCCTTGCAGGCGATGGTGTGCAGGGCCTCGTCCCGGAGCCGCTGGGGGCTGTCCAGGCGGCCGTCCCGCAGGTGGCCGGCAATCTCGGAGAGGGTGGCGGCGGCGTCGGACTCCCGGATGTCCGAGGGGATCTGCCGCAGCAGCAGGTCGCCCTGGCCCAGGTCGTCCAGGTCGTAGCCCAGGCTCAGCAGCAGCGCCCGGTGCTCCAGCAGCAGGGCCGCCTCCTCCGGGTCGAAGGGACAGGCCAGGGGCCGGAGCAGGGTCTGGCCGAGAACCGTCGTCCCCTGGGCCAGCAGCCGCTCGAAGTTGATGCGCTCGTGGGCCGCGTGCTTGTCGATCAGCAGCAGCTCGTCCCCCTGCTCCACCAGAAGATAGGTCCGGAAGAGCTCTCCGATATAGCGGAAGTCGGGCGCCTTTTCGACGCCCTCCAGGGGCAGGGAGGCGACGGGGCCGGCGGGGACAGGTGTGGAAATCCCTCCGGTTTTGTCGTCCTGAGCGGAGCGGAGCGGAGTCGAAGGACCCGTTTTCCTCTGCAAAGCTTCGGTATCTGCGGAGAACGGATTCTTCGCTTCGAAGCGCGGCGAGTCCTTTAGGGCGCTCAGAATGACAGAGGGGGAGGCGATCGCCTCGTCCTCGTCCGTCGGCAGCAGGACGGGACTGTTCAGGGTGGTGGGCCGGACGGCGTTTTGCAGGGCCTCGCTGGGCGCAGGCATGGGGAGCTTGTCCAGGGCCTTGGTCATCTGCTCGTATTCCCAGCGGGTCAGGGTATGCACCTGGGGCTTGGCAGCCTTTCGGTATTCCTCGGCGGACATGGCCTTGAAGAAGCGGTTATCGTCCTTCGGGGCGGGTCGGTCGTCAAACGTCCCCTCATCCGTCATCCGGCTTGCGGGGGACGCCGGATGACACCTTCCCCCCAGGGGGAAGGCTTTTTCCGTTGCCTGCTGCCTGTTGCCTGCTGCCTCGTATCCCCCGTCCCCTGCTGCCTCATTTTGCATTTTGCTTTTTGCATCTTGCATTACGAACGGCACCTGCCCCGGCGCCTTGTTCAGCGCGCCCAGGACGCCGTAGTGGACGCAGTCGAAGATCTCCTTTTCGTTGAGGAACTTCACCTCGGTCTTGGCGGGGTGGACGTTCACGTCCACGGCGGAGAGGGGCATGCTGATATTCAGCACGCAGGAGGGGAAGCGGTTCGCCATGAGCTGGTTCCGGTAGGCCTCCTCCAGGGCGGCGGTCAGGGCCTTGGAGCGAATATAGCGCCGGTTGACGAAGAAGATCTGGTTGGCCCGGGTGCCGCGGGTGGCGGTGGGCCTGGAGACGAAGCCGGACACGCCGAGGCGCTCCCAGCGGCTGTCCACGGGGATCATCTCCTGGGCGGCCTGGCGGCCCAGCACCGCGTAGATCGCGGCCAGCAGATCCCCGTCGCCGGGGGTCTGCAGCAGGGACTGGCCGTCCTTGATGAGCCGGAAGCTGATCTCGGGATGGGCCAGGGCCTGCTTTTGCAGGGCGGAGGCCGCGGCGGAGCCCTCCACGCTGTCCCGCTTCATGAACTTCATCCGGGCAGGGGTGTTGAAGAAGAGGTCCCGGACCACGATGGTGGTCCCCACGGGGCAGCCCGCCGGCTCGCAGACCAGCAGCTTCCCGCCCTCCAGGCGCAGATGGCTGCCCTCCAGGTCCTCGGCGGTCCGGGTCAGCAGCTCCACCCGGCTCACGGCGGCGGTGGCCGCCAGCGCCTCGCCCCGGAAGCCCAGGGTGCCGATGGCCTCCAGGTCCTCTCTGGAGCGGAGCTTGGAGGTGGCGTGGCGCAGGAAGGCGGTTTTGGCGTCCTCCCGGCTCATGCCGCAGCCGTCGTCCTGAACGCGCAGAAAGCTCATGCCGCCGTTCTGCAGCTCCACGGTGACGGTCTTCGCCCCGGCGTCGATGGCGTTCTCCACCAGCTCCTTCACCACGGAGGCGGGCCGCTCCACGACCTCGCCCGCGGCGATCAGGTTCGCCAGATGGGAATCCAGTTGGATAATTTTATTCATAGGGTTCCTCCTTGGTCGAAGGACGCTTCGTTTCGCTGATTACTGTCCCAGCAGCAGGGAGACGACGTTGATGGCGGCGTGCAGGAAGACCGCGCCCCAGATGGAGCCGCTGCGCTCGTAGGCCCAGGCCAGAGCGAAGCCCGCCGGCAGATAGAGGATCAGATTGGTCAGACTGAGGATGAAGGGCTGGTAGAACAGGGCGCTCAGCACGTGGGCCAGGGCAAAGGCCAGCATGGAGAGGGCGTAGGCCCAGACCCGGGACCGGCGGTGGAAGCCGCAGAAGAGCACGCCCCGGAAGAGCAGCTCCTCCGTCAGCGGGGCCAGAACGCACATGATCAGGATGGCGGCCCAGGGCAGCTGGGACACCACGGCGTTCACCGCCTCCTGGTTGAGGTTGTAGTATTCCAGGCCGAAAACGGTCAGCAGAAAGCCGGAGAAAAAGGCGGCCGCGTGAGACAGACCGTAGTTCAGCATATAGCCCAGAAACAGGTCCGCGAACAGCGCCCAGCCCCGCTCCGTGACGCGCCGGAACTGCTCGGAGAGAAAGCGCAGGAAGACGGCCCCCAGCACCGCGGCATTCAGCACGGCGCAGGCCAGATTGATCATCACCAGGGCGTTGGGGTCGCCGGGGTCCATGCCCATCAGCCGGACTGCCAGCCGGCCGACGGATTCGACGCCGAAGAGGAAAAAGGGCAGATAGAGCAGGCCGAACAGCAGCTCGCTTTTCCGCAGGGAGCCGAGCTCGGGATTGGAAGGAAACATAGGGAGCCTCCTTGGGGACGGAGATTGCGGAACGGGGCCGCGGGGAACGCTACAGCAGCTGCTTCAGCTCGTACAGGAAATTCAGGGCCTCGATGGGGGTCATGGTCTCCACGGTGGTCTCGCTGAGGCGGCGCTTCAGCTCCTCGGCCACGGGGTCCGCCAGGGCCGTCTGCCCCAGGGGCAGGACCGCGCCCGGCGGCGCCTGGACCGGCACCAGGATGCGGCTGGGTCCCTTTTCCTCCAGCTCCGCCAGGATCTCCCTGGCCCGCTTGACCACACGGGCGGGGATGCCCGCCAGCTTGGCCACCTCCACGCCGTAGCTGCCGTCCGCAACGCCGGGGACGATCTTCCGCAGGAAGACGATGTCGTCCTTGCGGCGCTTGACGCAGATGTTGTAGTTGCGGATCTCGGGGTGGGTCTCCGCCAGCGCCGTCAGCTCGTGGTAATGGGTGGCGAAGAGGGTCTTGCAGCCCAGGCGCAGGGGGTCCCCCACGTGCTCCAGGACGGCCTGGGCGATGGCCATGCCGTCGTAGGTGGCGGTGCCGCGGCCGATCTCGTCCAGGATCAGCAGGCTGCGGGGGTGGCGTTTTTGAGGATGTCGGCCATCTCCGACATCTCCACCAGGAAGGTGGACTGGCCCGCGGCCAGATCGTCGGAGGCCCCGATGCGGGTGAAGATCTTGTCCACCACGCCGATCCGGGCGGAGGCCGCCGGGACGAAGCTGCCCATCTGGGCCATCAGGACGATCAGGGCCACCTGACGCATATAGGTGGATTTGCCGGCCATATTGGGGCCGGTGATGACGGCCACCCGCTCCCGCTTGCCGTCCATCGAGGTGTCGTTGGGCACGAAGAGGGCGTCCCGCAGGGTCTTCTCCACCACGGGATGCCGGCCCGCGCTGATCTCAATGGAGGCGGAGAGGTCCACCTCCGGCATACAGTAGTTGTTCTGCACGGCCAGCTCCGCCAGGCAGACCAGCACGTCCGCGGCGGCCACGGCCCGGGAGCTTCTCTGAATGCGCTCCGCGTTGGCAGCCAGCTGCTCCCGCAGCTTGGTAAAAATCTCGTATTCCAGGGCGTTGACCCGGTCCTTGGCGCCGAGGATGGTGTCCTCCAGCTCCTTCAGCTCCTGGGTGATGTAGCGCTCGCCGTTCACCAGGGTCTGCTTGCGGATATAGTCCGCCGGGACCAGGTCCACCTGGCCCTTGGCCACCTCGATGTAGTAGCCGAAGACCCGGTTGTAGCCCACCCGCAGGTTCTTGATGCCGGTCTTTTCCTTCTCCCGGGCCTCGATGCCGGCCAGGGTCCCCTTGCCGCCGGACATGATGTCCCGCAGCCGGTCCACCTCCTCCGAGCAGCCGGGGCGGATGATGCCGCCCTCCCGCAGGGAGAAGGGAGGCTCGTCGGCGATGGTCTGCTCCACTGCCTGCCGCAGGTCGCTGAGCTCGTCCAGCTCCTCGGCCACCACGGCCAGCAGGGAGGCGCGGAAGCCCTTGAGCCGGGCCTTCAGGGCGGGGAGCCCGGCGCAGCCCTGGCTCAGCTGGACCAGGTCCCGGGCGTTGGCGAGCCCGGTGACGATCCGGGCCGTGACGCGCTCCAGGTCGGTGACGGTCTTCAGGGCCAGCAGCAGCTCCTGCCGGGGCAGGGTGGCCTCCTTCAGCTCCTTCACCGCCTCCAGGCGCTTGCGGATCTCGTTGGGGTTCCGCAGGGGCTTCTCCATCCAGGCCCGGAGCATCCGGGAGCCCATGGCGGTCCTGGTCTTGTCCATGACCCAGAGCAGGCTGCCCTTCTTCTCCTTGCCCCGGAGGGTCTGGGTCAGCTCCAGGTTCCGGCGGGCCGTCAGGTCCAGCTCCAGATAGCGGCCGGAGAGGTAGTAATCCACGTGACGCACGTGGCTGATATCGCTTTTTTGCAGAGCCCGGAGGGTCTGCACCAGGGCGCCCAGAGCCAGACGCACCGGCAGGGGCAGGCCGGAGAGCTCCTGGCCCTCAAACTGGGAGGCCAGGGCCGCGTTCACGGCCTCGTCCTCATAGAGCCCCCGCTGGCCCACGTTGACGGGGCAGCGCAGCCGCAGCTGTACGTCCAGGGCGAAGCGCTTGCCCTGGGCCAGGTCTCCGTCCACCAGCAGCTCCCGGGGCTCGAAGCGGCCCAGCTCGTTGAAGGCCTTGTCCCGGGCGTCCTCGCCGTCGGACAGGGTGGCGCAGGCCTCGCCGGTGGAGACGTCGATCAGCGCCACGCCGATGCCCTCGGCGGTCTGGCAGAGGGAGGCGTAATAGTTGTTGCTGCCCTCCTCCAGCATGGAGCTCTCCACCACCGTGGCGGGGGTGATGATGCGGATGACGTCCCGGTCCACCAGGCCTTTCGCCAGGGCCGGGTCCTCCATCTGCTCGCAGATGGCCACCTTGTAGCCCTTGCCCACCAGCCGGGCGATGTAGCCCTCGGCGGCGTGATAGGGCACCCCGCACATGGGGGTCCGCTCCTCCTCCGCCTTGCCCCGGTCCCGGGTGGTGAGGGTCAGGTCCAGCTCCCTGGAGGCGATCCGGGCGTCCTCGTCGAACATCTCGTAGAAGTCCCCGAGGCGGAAGAACAGCAGGCAGTCGGGATGCTGCGCGTGAAGCTCCTTGTATTGTTTCATCATGGGAGTCAGTTCGGCCATGATTGATACCTCCGATTGAGGATGTAGGGGCGCTCACCGAGCGCCCGCCCGATTTGCGGAGACGTAACGATTTGATGTAGGGACAAGCCTTGCTTGTCCGCTTCGCCGCAGGCGAACGATCGCGCGGAGCGCGATCCCCCGCAGCCGGTCAAATCCTGTGATTTGCCTCCGGCAAATTGCATTCGTTCCGAATGCCGGACAAGCAATGCTTGTCCCTACGGCGGGGAGAGGGGGCTTCTGCGACGGGGGCGGACCCCTCCGCCCCGGCGTGCGCGCCGGGGCACCTCCCCTTGGCAGGGGAGGTTTTTGCGGGCAGATTGCCCGCGCTACGGCGCGAAGGTCCCGACCAGGGACCAGGTGGTGGCGTCGGTGATTGTGACATTTAGAAACTGCCCGATCAGGGCGTCGTCGCCGTCGAGGCGCACCAGCCTGCCGCCGTCGGTGCGGGCGGTGAGCTTGTCCCCGTCCCGGCCGTCAACCAGGACGCGGAGAGTCTTGCCGATATAAGCCCGGTGCTTCTCCTCGGAGATGGCGTTCTGGACGGCCAGCAGCCGGTCGAAGCGGCGGTTTTTCTCCTCCTTGGGGGTGGGGTCCGGCATGCTCGCCGCCGGGGTCCCGGGGCGGGGAGAATAGATGAAGGTAAAGAGGGCCTCGTAGCGGACCTGCTCGATCAGGGAGAGGGTGTCCTCAAACTCGGCCTCGGTCTCGCCGGGGAAGCCCACGATCACGTCGGAGGTGAAGACGATCTCCGGCATCAGCTTCCGGCCGTACTCGATCAGCTCCAGGTAGCGGGCCCGGTCGTAGTGGCGGTTCATCTCCTTCAGAATCCGGTCGCTGCCGGACTGGAAGGGCAGGTGGAACTGCTTGGCGATCTTCTCATGGCTGGCCATGGTATCGAAGAGCTTGCGGCTGGCGTCCCGGGGGTGGGAGGTCATGAAGCGGACCGTGAATTCCCCGGGCAGCTCCGCGATCTGGCCGATCAGCTCCGCGAAGTCCACGCCGCTGCCCAGGTCCTTGCCGTAGGAATTGACGTTCTGGCCCAGGAGGGTCAGCTCCTTGTAGCCGTCGGCAATCAGACCCCGGCACTCCGCCAGAATATCCTCCGGCAGGCGGCTCCGCTCCCGGCCCCGGACGTAGGGGACGATGCAGTAGGAGCAGAAGTTGTTGCAGCCGTACATGATGCTGACCCAGGCCTTGAGCCTGTTGGTCCGCACCACGGGCAGACCCTCGGCAATGGCCCCGGCGCTGTCCTCCACGGCATAGGCCTTCCGGTGGCGGATCAGCACCCGGTAGAGCTGCTCCGGCAGCTCCCAGAGGTGGTGGGGGGAGAAGATGCCGTCCACGTGGGGATAGGACTTCTTCATCCGCTCGGAGATCTCCGGCTTGCCCATCATGCAGCCGCAGACGAAGATTTTCTGCCCCGGGTGGCGGCGCTTCGTGTGGACCAGGGCCCCCACGTTGCCGAAGACCCGCTGGGCCGCGTGCTCCCGGATGGCGCAGGTGTTGATGACGATCAGGTCCGCGCCCTCGGCGGCGTCGGTGAAGCCGTAGCCGCAGCGCTCCAATATGCCGCGGATCTGCTCGGAGTCCGCCTCGTTCTGCTGGCAGCCGTAGGTCTCCACGTAGGCGACGGGCGTCCTGCCCTGGCTCTGCCACCAGCCCTTGATATAGTCGCTGATCTCCGCCTGCCTGCGCAGGTCCTCTTGGGAGATCAGGGGTGTTTTACGTTCCAAACTCAATACCTCCGTACGGGAGCGGATAATACGCCATAATAATTCAGTATATTATAGCATTTTGGAAAGGAAAATGCAAGGATTTTGTCCCGAAAACAGCGGAAACGAAGACCCCGCAAGGCCTTCGTTTCCGCTGGATGCCGTGCTTACCAGTCGCTGTCCCAGTCGCCGCCGTCGTCCCAGTCCCAGTCGTCGTCCCAGCCGCCGCCGTCGTCCCAGTCCCAGTCGTCGTCCCAGTCCCAGTCGTCGTCGTCCCAGTCGTCCCGGTCGTCGTTCCAGTTCCAGCCGCCGTCGTCCTGATCGTCGTTCCAGTTCCAGCCGCCGTCGTTTCCGTCGTCCCGGCCGCCGTTCCAGGCGTTTTGGTTCTGATCGCCGCCGTACCAGTCGCTGTCGGCGAAGTCCTCCACACCGTAGCCGCCGTAAAACTGCTCGGACTGATAATAGTCGTCGTAGTCCCGGGCCAGATCGTCGCCGTCGTCGACGGAGACGGGCAGCCAGCCGTCGTCGTACTGATACCAGTTGTCGTTCTGATAGTAGTAGTAATCGCCGCCGTAGCGGTAATAGCCCGGGTCGGGCCTGCGGGAGCTCTTGATCGCCCGGGATATGAGCAGCCAGAGCAGCGTGCAGATCGCCAGAATCACCAGGTATTTCCAGAAGTTGCGCTTGACCACGTCCAGCCAGGAGCCGCCGGAGCCGCCGCCGGTCCCGCCGCCGGAGCCGCCGTTCCCGCTCCCGGACCCGCCGCCTCGGGCGAGCCGTCCGGCGCGGGCCGCCTTGCGGGCGGGCTGGGCCTCGATCAGCTCCTTCATCTTCAGAAAGAGCTCGTTGACGGCGTAGGCCTCGTCCGGGCCCTGGTAGCGGACGGAGCGGGTCCCGTCAGCCTTGTTCTTGTAGACCACGAAGCTGCCGTCCTCCGCCTGGTAGATGCCGAAGGCCTTTGCGCCGGGGTAGTCCTCCCCCAGATGGATCCGCATCTGCCGCAGGGGAAGATCGTGGTCCGCGGCGAAGAGCTGGAGCTCGTAAATGGTTTTCGGCTTGATCACGCCCTCCTTGGGGGAATCCTGGGCGGCGGACGCCTCCGCCCCGGTCTCAGGCTCCGCCTCGGGCCGCTGCGCCGCCTCGGCGGAGGCCGGCTCGGCCCGGTTCGGCCCGCCGCAGTGCGGGCAGCGCGGCTCCGTCCTGTCGTACTTTTCTCCGCAGAATACACAGACAGTCTTTTTCATGTTTGCAGCTCCGTTTCACTCAGTGATGTCCGATTCGCTTCGTTCATCTTTGGTTTGAAGAACCGTATCCATCATAGCGCAGTTCTTCCGCTTTGTCAAGCAGGCCGCGGAGCGGGACGCCGGACGCGCCGCGGCGGGCTTGTTTTTTCCGGGAAAATAAAGGGAATCGCGAGCTTGCAATCTTCAATCGGCTGTGATATTATGCAGAAAAGAACGCAAGGGGGAAAGAGAGGAATGGCTATGAAGCTGCGGCAGGCGGCGCTGCTGTTGGACGCCAGAGTGCTGACCGACGAGGCGCTGCTGGAGAATGAGGTGGAAAACGTCTTCTGCTCGGACATGATGGCGGACGTGCTGCGCTACGCCTCCAGCGACACCGTGCTGGTGACCCGGCTGCTGAACCAGGCCGTGGTGCGCTCTTCCATCATGGCGGAGGTCCACTGCGTGGTCTTCCCCGAGGGCGTGGAGCCGCCGGAGAGCCTGCTGACCCTGGCAGAGAGCTACGAAATCGCCGTGATGGCCACGGGGCGGACTATGTTCGAGGCCGTGGAGATCCTGCTGGACGCCGGCCTTTCCGACGCCTCCTGGGTCTGACGCCCGGCCGGAGCGGCAGAGGATTCCGCGCCCCTGAAAGGAAGAAGCGAACGTGAATTATCAGGATATCAACGCCGAGACCATCGACCGCTGGGTCGCGGAGGGCTGGGAATGGGGCGTCCCCATTGACCACGACGTCTTCGCCGCGGCGAAGGCGGGACGCTGGGACGTGCTGCTGACGCCCACGAAGCCGGTCCCCCACGGCTGGTTCGGGGCGCTCCGCGGCAAGCGGCTCCTGGGCCTGGCCAGCGGCGGCGGCCAGCAGATGCCCATCTTCGCCGCCCTGGGAGCGGTCTGCACCGTCTTCGACTATTCCGAGCGCCAGCTGGCCGGCGAGCGCCTGGTGGCGGAGCGGGAGGGCTACGCCATCGAGATCCTTCGGGGCGATATGACCAAGCCCCTGCCCTTTGCCGACGGGAGCTTCGATCTGATTTTCCACCCCGTCTCCAACTGCTACGCGGAGGCGGTGGAGCCCATCTGGCGGGAGTGCTTCCGGGTGCTGAAGCCCGGCGGGGTCCTGCTGGCCGGCCTGGACAACGGGATCAACTTCCTCTTTGCCGGAGAGGACGAGACCCGCGTGGTCAACAGCCTGCCTTTCAATCCCCTGAAAAACCCGGAGCAGATGGAGCAGCTCCTGGCCGACGACTGCGGGGTCCAGTTTTCCCATAACCTGGACGAGCAGCTGGGGGGACAGCTCCGGGCGGGCTTCCGGCTGACGGATCTGTATGAGGACACCAACGGGGCGGGAAGGCTGCACGAGATGAACGTCCCGTCCTTTGTCGCCACCAGAGCGGTGAAGCCCTGACGGCGCGGGGATACGGAAGAATGAATAATGAATAGTGAATAATGAATAATGAATAATTGTGGTATTTTTCAATTCTGCGAATTGAAAAATGGAATTCAAATCGTCGCGAAGCGACACCTTTATTATTCATTTTTCAGTTTTCAGGATTCATTTGCCTCCGCCCCAGTGTGCGCACTGGGGCGCCTCCCCTTAGCAGGGGAGGTTTTTGGGGGAGACGGATTGCCGCGCCAGTATGCGCACTGGCTCGCAATGACGGGAATGGGGAAAATGCGATGAAAAAGGTACTGCGCTTCCTGAAAAAAGATCTGATGCTGACCCTGTCGCTGCTGGCGGCGGGGATCGCGCTGCTGATTACGCCGCCCTCGAAGCGGCTGCTGGAGGACATCGACTGGCGGACCCTGGGGACCCTGCTGATGATGCTCTGCGTGCTGGAGGGCTTCAAGCAGGAGAACGTGCTGCGGCCCCTGGTGCGGCTGGGCGCGGGGCTGAAGCGCATGACGAGCCTCTCCCTCTTTCTGATCTTCGGGGTCTTTTTCAGCTCCATGTTCGTCACCAACGACGTGTCGCTGATTATTTTCGTTCCCCTGACCATCCTGCTCTTCCGCAGCGGCGGCAAGGAGCGGTACATCCTGCCCGTGATCTCCATGGAGAACATCGCGGCCATCCGGGGCAGCCTGCTGACGCCCTTCGGCAGCCCCCAGAACCTCTTCCTCTACGGCCAGTCCGGGGTCAGCGCCG
This sequence comes from Oscillospiraceae bacterium, assembly GCA_017519005.1. GTDB lineage: Bacteria > Bacillota > Clostridia > Oscillospirales > Oscillospiraceae > JAFRPC01. The sequence goes on from JAFWTG010000108.1 coordinate 14,803, forward strand.
GACACTTCATGCTCCACATGCTGCCCCTCTGCGTCTCGTCGGCGGCCCTGCTGGCGGGCTTCGTCTTCTTCCTCTACCGGAAAAACCCGCGGGAGGAGATCGCCGCCGCCGGGGCCGAGACCCCCTGGGACCCGGCCCGGAAGAAGCAGCGCATCGTCTACGCGGCGCTGTTTCTGCTGATCCTGGCGGTGATCGTCACCCGGACGCCCTGGTGGTACGCGGCCGTGGGCGTGGTGCTGGGGACCATCCTGATCTTTGATCGGAGGCTGTTCCGGAAGGTGGACTACGTGCTGATCCTCACCTTCCTCTGTTTCTTCGTCTTCTCCTCCTCCGTCGCCGCCAACGGGAAGATCGCCGGGGTGCTGAAGAAGGCCGTGGCCGGGAACGAATACTGGTGGGCCATCGGCCTGAGCCAGATCATCTCCAACGTGCCGGCCTCCATCGTCCTTTACCCCTTCACGGAGAACTTCGCTGGGCTGATCTACGGGGCCGACACCGCGGGGCTCTGCTCCCTGATCGGCTCCCTGGCCTCGGTGATCAACTACCGCATCTACGTCCGGGAGTACCCGGGCAACGGCGGAAGGTTCGTCAGGACCTTCACCCTGGTGAGCTGGGCCTTCTTCCTGATCGTGGTGATCCCCGGCCTGCTGCTGTCCCGCTGGGCGTTCTTCTAATCCTTGCCGCCTGTAGCGCGGGCAATCTGCCCGCAATTTCCCCGCCGGTGCAGAGTTGAAAGTTGAAAATGGAAAATTGAAAATTGTGGGATCGTTCAAATTGCGATTTGAACGATGAGAAAAGAATCGGAGCTTATGGGCCTGTTCACCGCAAGGCTGCGCAAGTACGGCCCGGAACGTGGGAAAAGCCCGTGTTTCCGGCGTCATTCCCGTTTTTCAAATGGAACATTTGAAAAACACCTTCATTTTCCATTTTCAACTTTCCATTTTCCATTCGTCCTGCATCCGGAGTAACAGGATGCAG
>JAFWTG010000109.1 GCA_017519005.1 Oscillospiraceae bacterium
CGGCAAGCGCATCTCCATCAAGGACACCCGCGGCATCATCGACGGCATCCTGGACGGCTCCATCCTGAAGGCCCCCACCAAGATGATCCCCTACTTCAACTTTGAGGTCCCCACCGAGTTGCCCGGCGTCAACCCCGCCATCCTGGACCCCAGAGACACCTACGCCGATCCCGCCGTCTGGGAGGAGAAGGCGAAGGATCTGGCCGGCCGCTTCATCAAGAACTTCGTCAAGTACGAGTCCAACGAGGCCGGCAAGGCCCTGGTGGCCGCAGGTCCGCAGCTGTAATCCGGCTTGCCGACAAAAGCGCCTTTCCCAAAGCGGGAAAGGCGCTTTTCGCGTGTCGCCACAGCGGAATTCGGGCAGGGATCAGGCGAGCTGGAGGTTCCCAATATCCTGCCGATTCTGCACGCCCTGCTGCGCGTTTTGCGCTTCGTTCACCTGTAGATTTGCATTGGCCGGCTCCAGCGCCGCGTTGAGCTTCGCCACCTCCGGTCTGACATCGAGGCTTCCGAACTCCATGCTCACAACGTTGCAGAGCTCCTCCTCGCCGAGGGCCTCCAGGTGCTGCTTCTGCACGATCTCCGCAGCCCTGTTCCGGAGCATCCGCTCACCCTCCTGCGTGCTCAGACTGGAAAGCAGCTTCGAGATGGGACAGACCATTTTGATCCCCTCCATCGCCTGGTTAAACGAGTCCAAATAGACGGAGCCAACAGCGGGCGGGACTGTCCGCTCTCCCTTTAACTGATGATTATATATGTCGAGGTTGCCGGTCTTGGGCGCAGGCTGCTGTTTGACTGTCGTGGCAAACTGCATCAGACGGGAATTCGGATCCGACACCAGGTTTTCAAAGTGCCCGTTCAGCTGGTGGAGGGCAAGCTTTGCGCACAGGAGCTGTGACGCGCATTCCTTCTTCTCTTCTCTGCTCAGCTGCTTCCCTTCGGCGGTGGCCTTCAACAGCTTGTACTCCGCAGCTCTGGCCTGCTGCTCAAGCTCCTGGACCTTGATCATACCGCGGAGGGCAGCCAGTTTGTCCGGCTCCATGCCGCATGCGGCGGCCTTTTTCGCCAGCGCCGGGTCCTGCTCCAGCATTCCGACCAGCTCCTGGCCCATCATAATCGTGCCGCGCATCTGCGCGCCGATCTTTAAGCCGCCCTGGTTGAAGTCCATCGGGAAGACGTTCACGCCGTGGGCAATCAGCTTCGCCAGGGGCTCCGGATTGCCCTTCTGATACGACTCGAAGGCGTCGGCCGCTTCCAGGCGGGCGGGGTTGATATACGGCTCAATGAAGGTCCCTTCGTTGTCCCGGGGCGGGTTGATAAACAGGTCTGTGGTACCCATCGTGCGGGATTGTGAGTAGGTGATCTGGGCCGCTTCCTCTTCGGTGAAGTTCATGTTGATCAAGGCTTTTTCCAGCATGGGGTCATAGTAGCTCCGATCTGCCGCGCAGGCGGCCTTCATGTGCTTCGCCTGGAAGCACGCGGCCAGCGCCACGGCTGAGAATTGGGCGTTCGTCAGCGCCTGGCCGTTGAGCTTGACAGCGTTCTGGTCAAATTTCCGGAATTTGTAGACCTTCCCAGCGGCCTGCCGATCGGGATTCGCTTCCAGAAGCTTCTCCTGGGGCAGGTTCTTTTTGCGCATCTGATTTGCCTCTTTCTCCTCAAAATGCTTGTCCCGCCGCTGGATTTCCGCGCGGGCGGAGGCCTCGTCGGCAGTCAGGATGGTAAGACCCCGGAAATCGGCTTCGGAATAAAAGCCATAGCGCTGCCCCAGCGGATAGCTCTGCTCGCGGCGGATCATATCCGTACGCTTCAGAGGGGCGGGCTGGAAGGTGTCCACGAAGTTCTTCTTGCCCTGCTGCGGCTCGTTCAGCGCAGCCCGGAGACTGCTCATCCGCTCCGTGCGGAGCTTTTCCTTCTCAAGCTCCGCAGCGACCGTGGGGCTGAGCCGGTTGACGTGCTTCATCAGCTCCGGGTCCCGCTCCGCCATGCCCTGCAGACGCATTGACATCTCCCGGATACAGCTTTTTTCAACAGGAAGGGTTTTTTCTCCCAGCTCCAGCTTGCTGAGGATTTCTCTGCCCATTACGATCGCGGTGGCAAGCGGAAGCTTGTTTCCCCTGGCGTATTCGCGCAGCATCCTTTGCGCGGCGTCCTTGCCGTCCTCGACGGCGTTGTCGTTCTGCTCGAGGGCGTTCGCTTCCTTGATCGTCCGTTTCGGGGACAGCTTGGAGCAGATGAAGCTGAGGGCCGTGAAATCCTTCGGCGAGAGCTTGGTGCGCTCCGCGGTGGGTCGCACGCCGACGGCGGGAAGCTTTTCGTTCTGAACGCCGTAGCGCTCCTGCAGGGCGTTCATCCGCCCCAGGCGGGCGTCCTTCAGCTCCGTGGCGTTCTTATGCGAGCTTTTCTGCGCCTCTCTGGACTGATTCCAGGCCTTGTTCATGGCCTCGGAGCGCTTCCTGGCGTAGTATTCGGCGTCCACCTTGTGCTGCTTGTCCCGGCTTTTGTTGACCCGGTTCAGCAGGGTCTGGAACTCCTCTTTTTTCAGCTCGGCGCTGAGTACGGTCATGGCGGCGTCGAAGCGGGTCTGGCCGTTGATCTCGTTGCGAAGAGACTCCTTGCCCTTCACGTAGTTCAGGCAGCTGGCGATCATGGTCTGGCGCAGGTCGATGGCCCTGCCGCCCTCCCCGGCGCTCAGCGCCCGCTGGTATTCGTCGATGGAGCGGACCATGTTCTCAAATTTGGCGCTGTTGGATCTGTGGAAGGCAAAGCGGGTCTCCGTGGCGCGCATCGTCTGCAGCGCGCCCTGGGCCACCCAGCTGCGGCGGTCGTAGTGCTCGCGCTTCTGCGGATCGTAATAATACTCGGACACGCCGTAGCTCGCGCGCAGGTTCAGGGCCTTGCCGCCGGTGCAGACCTGATGCACCTCGTCGAAGAACGCGCTCTCATTCTCCTTCTTGAGAGCATCCGCCTTCGTTTTCAGCTTTTCGTTGAGCGCTCTGTCCTTGTTCAGCTCTTTTTTGATCGCCTTTTCCTCCGCCGACAGCTCATGGTCGATCGTGCCGTAGAGCCGGATCTTTCTGCCGCTCTCCAGGCGCTTGCGCTCCGAGGGCTGCAGGCCGCTGCGGAAGCGCGCGCGGTCCTCGTTCTTCCACTGCTCGATCCTTGCGCTCGCCAGGATCGGCACGATGTTCGTCGTGATCATATCCATCGCCGCCTCGTGGACCTCGGCCTGCCTGTCCGCAAGCGCCTGGCCCTGCAGGTCCTCCCGCTTCGCTCCCGGCAGCTTTTTGTCCCGGTCCGCTTCGAGCATCCCGATCAGATTATCCTCCGGTTTGCAGGCGTAGGCTGCGAGGAATTGCTGCTTTCGCTCCTCGCTGACCGGCAGCAGCTCCAGAAACTCCCCGACGCGCATGGTCGGCGCCTCCCGCGGCACGAGCCGGGAGAGGAAGTCGCTGCAGATGGCGTTGTGCATCAGATCCCGGTAGCTCCTGCCGTTGAGCGACTCCTGCATCACCGCGAGGTTGAAGGAGTTCAGCTCATCGGAAAGCTTGATCGGAAGATTTTCGGAGGAGAAAACCAGATTGTCCGCCAGATAGGCCTTCCGGACGCCGTCCGGCTCTCCGGCCAGCGTCGTCTGCAGGAGTCTGTCCCGCTCCTGCATCAGATCCAGCTCCAGCTTGCACTCGGAGATCGTGAGCAGTTCGTAATACTTTCTGACCTTTTCCGGCTCCAGCGCGACGGCTCCGTTCGGCAGGGTCCGGGTCGCGTCGCCGAGGAGCTCCGTCCGGAGCTCCCGCTCCTTCTGCTCGTGCATGGCAAACTCCGGCGCGTCCGACAGATCGTAGGCCGCGCCCATCCGGAGCTGCTGATCGAGGGTGAGCGACTTCTGCCCGACCCCCTTGCAGAGAGACAGCTTCGTGCTGTGATACAGGACGGCAAAGAGCCGGTCCAGCTCGTTTTTCTGCGCCTTGAAGCTCTCCTCGATGGCGTCCTTGTCTCTGCTGAACACCAGATCGCGGTTCTGCGCCAAAAGGCGCTTCTTTTCCCTTTTCACTTCCTCCGCCGTGCCCTGCAGACCCTGGATCTGCGTGCGGAGCTGCTGCTGCTGTTTGCTGATGTCCTTTGGCATACCGTACCTCCTGATCGTTCTGCGTATTTTCATTTTGATTTGTGCCGTTTTCGATGCGCGGACCCCGCTCCGCTCCCGCAGGGGCGGGGAGGGATCCCTCTTCGCCGTCCATTATAGCACCGGGGGTGTACAAAATCATTACAAATTTGACGGATATTTCGATTTTTTTTCAAAATATTCGTTCTTTTTTTCAATCTTTTTATTCTTTTCGGGCCGTCTCGCAGCAGCGCGGCGCTCCGACGCAAAAACGCCCTCCCCGGAGGGAAGGCGTTCACAGACGCGGCTCAGCTGACGGCGCTGAGGATGTGGGCGTTGCGGAGTTCGGGGTCGGCGATATGATCGTTGACGGACCACGCGTGCTTCTCCAGGTCGCCGCAGACGGCCTCGGTGAGACCCTGATCCTGCAGGACGCGGATCATCGCTCCGGACAGGTTTTCAATCAGGTCCTGCTTGGCCCGGGCCATGGTCGGCCCGTTGTCGGTGGTCAGCAGCAGCTCCAGGGTCTCGGCCTCCTCCCCCAGCAGGGGCAGGCGGCGCAGGGCCCGGAACTGCCATTTGTAATAGGGCAGATACTGTTCGTTCAGCAGGAAGACGGCGGCAATGGCGTGGCGAACGAACTCCCCCACGGCCAGCTGGGCGGCGGCGGGCTCCCCGTGGGCCAGGCAGCGGGGATAGTTATACTGCCCCGACTGGGCCATCAGCAAAAGCCGGCCGGCCAGCTTTTTGCAGCGCACGTCGCCGGGCTGGCGGGAGAGCCGCTGCCGGAGGGCGGCAAAGCGGCCGTCTCCGGTCCAAAAGAGCTGGCCGTTCACGATTTCGGCCAGATACTGCTCCTCCAGCCGGAGCCAGCGCTCCGGAGAGAGGCTCCCGTCCCGGCTGCCGGTGCGGGCCTCCAGAAAGTCCCCCAGGCGAATCACGCCCCGGCGGTTTCCGCCCACGGGGGAGAGCTTCGGCCTGGAAAAGCCCAGATATTCCTTCGGCAGGGCGGCGTAGGCCCGCTCCAGCCGAAATTCCGTCTTTCGGTCCAGTTCGTCCTCCTCCGGGAGGAAGATGCAGAAGCCGGGCTCGAAGTCGTGGTCCTGAGACACGGCGTCGTCGAAGCCGAAGCACTCGGAGCCGCTGCCCACGAGGCCCACGGCCAGACGATCTGCCCAGTCCGGGAAGCGCTCCCGCAGCATGGGCGCGCCGTATTCCTCAAAATAGCGTCTGGACAGCTCAAGCCCCTGCATAGAGATCCTCCGCACGCTGTTTCAATTCCATTTCTTCCATAAAGCGGCCGTAGTACCCGAAGCTGGGGGCGCACTTCTCGCAGACGAAGGCGTAATACCCGTTCCGGGGCAGGGACGGGTCCTCCAGCAGGGCCCGGGCCCGGTCCAGCCGGGTCTCGATCTCCGCCTCGGCCTCCAGCAGTCCCCGCTCCGCGGCGGCCAGGTCCGCCAGATTCAGCTCCGTAACGGCCATTTCCAGAGCGCCGTGCGGCTGCCTCTCCATGACGGACAGGGCCTTTTCGTAGAGGCCGCGGGCCTCGGCAAAGCGTCCCAGGTCCGCCAGCGCCAGGGCCATATTGTTATACAGGCCGCCCAGCCTGGGATCCTCCGGGGCCAGCTCCCGCTCATAGACGGCCCGGGACTTCTCATAGAGGGGCAGGGCCTCCGCGGCCCGGTCGAAGCGCTTGCGGACCGTGGCGGCGTTGAGCCAGGTGGTGGCGGCGGTGACGGTGCCATCCAGGCCGGTCCGCTCCACCAGGGCCAGGGCGGAGGCCAGGGCTTCCTCGGCGGCGGCCTCGTCGCCCAGCTTGCGGAAGAGGCCCATGCGCTCGTTCTCGATGCTCAGGAGTCCCCGCAGATCGTTGTTCGCAAGGGCCTCGGCCTTCCAGTAGTCCAGGTGGCGGCGGGCGGCGGCGTAGTCGTTCCGGTCCAGATACTCGTCCAGGCGGCTGAAGCAGCGCCGCAGATCGACGGGTCTGGCGTTTTCGTCCTCCGGCTTGCAGAAGATGCAGCCGGGCTCCAGATAGTCCTCGGGGCGTAAACCGTTCATGGGAAAGCCTCCTTCTGCGCTGACTTGTTGGGTTTGAGAGCTCTATTGATTCCAGGGGTTCGCCTCGTCCGGGTCCGTGGGGTCCCAGCCGGCCCGGGGGTCGCTGGGGTCGATGGGGATCAGCTCGGGGCGCTCCACCGTGAGCGTATCGGTATCGTAAATATGGACCGGGGTCCCCATGGGGCAGTTGTCGTAAATCCACTTCACGTCGCTGACGGCCAGCCGCACGCAGCCCATGGAGGCCGGCGTGCCCAGCTTATTGAATTCCTCGGTGACCAGGCTGTCCTTCTGCTTTCTGGCATAGGGCACGGAGTGGAAGAGGATGTCGCCGGTGATGCGGCTCACGTACTGGCCGTAGACGTTGCCGTAGAGCAGGCCCCACTCCCGCTTGGGTCCCAGCCGGTAGTTCCCGGTGGGGGTGGCGTTTCCGGTGGAGCAGAGGAAGCTCTTGATGGGCGCGGTGTATTCGTCCGAGGCGTCCCGGCCGTAGATAATCACCACGTTTTGGTTGCGCAGCACGTCGATGGAATAGGGCAGCTCGTCGTTGCTCATGGCCTGCCAGAGCTCGTCCGGATAATTGTTCACCGCCACGGTGGTCTCCGCCGTCAGCGTCCGCTCCCCATGGGTCAGGGTGGCGGTCACAAAAGCGGTCTCGTCCGGCTGGTAGCGCTCGAAGCCGAACTCCAGCTCCACCGTCTGCTCCAGGCCGGGCTCCAGCTCCAGCTCGGGCCACTCGGCCACGGTCTCGCCCTCCAGCTCCACGCGCAGGGCGCAGCGCCGGTCCGAGGGAGCCAGGCCCACCTTGGGAAAGGAAACCGTCAGCTCCACCCAGGGGCAGCCGGGCGTGGCGATCAGGCCCTCGGTCAGCGCCATCTCCACACCGCGCAGGACGCCGGGCTCTTCGGTGGTGACGGGGACCGTGGGCTCCGCAGTCGTAACGGGGACCGTGGGCTCCGCGGTGGTCACGGGAAGCGGCGCGGCGGAGGTGGGCGTCGGAGCCGCGGTCTCGGGCGGGGCGGCGCTCTGCGCGGGGATCACAAGCGTGCAGCCCGCCAGCAGCAGCGCCAGCAGCAGGCAGACGCAAATCAATCGTTGTTTCATGGCTTCGTTCCTGTCTTTTTTGAAAGTATCGATTATTATACTAAAGATAAGGCCGAAACACAAGTGGCGGATTTGACGAAAATCGGTAGAATCTGCGTCAATTTTGCGTTTTTCCGTGAAAACAGCCCCCGGCGGCGCCGCCGGGGGCTGTTTTCGCTGCGCGGACCGGAGCCGGGACAGCTTATTCCTTGTCGGGCTCGGGGAGGGTGATGTTGACGTCATTTCCGGCGGCCAGCTTGCCGCCCAGGGCGCCGATCAGCAGGCTCTTGATGTCCAGGCCCATGCCGGAGGCGAAGCCCTCGGTGATCTGGGTGGTGGAACTCACGATGTCGGAGACGAGCTTGGCGGAGTTGCCCTCGCCGTACATGGTGATTTTGTCCACCTTGGACAGGGGCTCGGCCACGTTCTTCGCGATCTCGGGAAGGGCGTTCATCACCATCTCGATGACGGCGGCCTCGCCGTACTTCTTCATGGCCTCGGCCTTCTTGTCGATGCCCTCGGCCTCGGCCACGGCCTTGGCCCGGATGGCGGCGGCCTCCGCCTCGCCCACGGCGCGGATACCCTCGGCCTCCTGCTCCTTCGCGAAGCGGACGGCCTCCGCCTTGACCCGCTGGGCCTGGGCTGCCTGCTCCTGCTCGTAGCGCTCCGCCTCCGCGTCCTTCTGGCGGCGGAAGAGGTCCGCTTCGGCCTCCTGCCGCTGGCGGTAGAGCTCAGCGTCGGCCTTGGCCCGGATCTCCGCGTCCAGGGTCTGCTTGGTGACCTCCACGTTCTGCTTCTTCAGCTCGGCGTCGCGCTCGGCCTTGGCGATCTGGGCGTTGACGGTGGCGGTCTGGATGGACTTCTGCTGCTCCTGCTTCTGGATCTCGTAGGCGGCGTCGGCCTCAGCCTTCTTGGTGTCGGCCTCCACCTTCAGCTCCGCCTGCTTGATGGCCAGCTCGTTCTGGCGCTGGGCGATCTCCGTATCAGCCTGCACCCGGGCGTCGTTGGCGGCCTTGTCGGCCTGGGCCTTGGCGATGGCCACGTCCCGGTCCGCCTGGGCCTTGGCGATGGCGGCGTTCTTTTTGATGAGGCTGGTGTTGTCGGCGCCCAGGTCCCGGATCAGGCCGTTCTCGTCGGTGACGTTCTGGATGTTGCAGGAGAGGATCTCGATGCCCAGCTTATCCATGTCCCTGGCGGCCTTCATCATCACCTGGTCGGAGAAGGAGTCCCGGTCGGTGTTGATGTCCTTCAGGGACAGCGTGCCGATGATCTCACGCATATTGCCCTGGAGGCTGTCCTGCAGCTCGGCGGCAATCTTCTCGGGGCGCATGTTCAGGAAGTTCTTGGCGGCCAGCTTGATGCCCTCGGGGGAGTTGGCGATGCGGACCTTGGCCACCGCGTCCACGTTGACGTTGATGAAATCGTTGGTGGGGACGGACTGCTCGGTCTTGATGTCCACGGTCATCTGCCCCAGGTAGAGCTTATCCAGACGCTCCAGGAAGGGAATCTTGATGCCCGCGCGGCCCACCAGAATGCGGCTTTCTTTTTTCAGGCCGGAGATGATGTACGCCTGATCGGGCGGGGACTTGACGTAGCCCGTGGCCAGGACGACGGCGACCAGCACCGCAACGATTGCGATGGGGAGCCAGGGAAGCAGTCCCCCGGCGCCTGAGGACAGAGCGGAAAGAACAACGCTTTGCATGATGATACCTCCTCTTTTTTTGCGGCTTTGGATGAAAGCACACCGCCCGGGGCATCCTATGAAAAAGAAATACCCACGCAGGACACGGTCCGGCGTGAGTCTCGTATTTCAAGGCGAACCGGCTGCCTTGCAGCAGCGTGTTGACGGCCCAGCCTCCCATGCAGGGTACTACTCCCTCAAGAGCGGTATGAACTTGTAATCTTTTTATATCATGCCCGGGGCCTCCTGTCAAGTAGCCGCGAAAAAATTTTTGAAAAAACACTTGACAAAGCTATTTTAATTTGATACAATTGAATTGTAAACAAAATAAACTGCAAGGAGGACACATCCATGAGTATTTACGAGCTTTCCGTCAAGACCCGCAAGGGCGAGGACTTCGCCCTTTCCCAGCTGCAGGGCAAGGTCCTGCTGATCGTCAACTCCGCCACCGGCTGCGGCTTCACGCCCCAGTACGAGGGTCTGGAGAAGCTTTACGAGGCCTACCACGATCGGGGCCTGGAGGTGCTGGACTTCCCCTGCAACCAGTTTGGCCATCAGGCTCCCGGCGAGGACGAGGAAATCCACGCCTTCTGCACGGGCCGCTACAAGACCCAGTTCGACCAGTTCAAGAAAATCGACGTGAACGGTGAGAGCGCAGACCCCCTGTACGTCTGGCTCAAGCAGAACGCGCCCGCCGAGTCTGAGCCCAAGGGGCTGAAGAACAAGGCCGCCATGAAGATGATTGCGGGCATCAGCAGCAGCTGCAAGGAGCCCACGGACATCAAGTGGAACTTCACCAAGTTCCTGGTGGACCGCTCCGGCCGGATCGTCAAGCGCTGGGGGCCCACCGACGTCCCTTCCGACTTCGCGGCGGACATTGAAGCCCTGCTCTAAAAAAACCTTTACAAGCAAGGGATGCTGTGCTATCATCAATTTATCAAATACTGAGGAGGATATAACCATGGCCATTCAGGAAATCACCGCCGCCGACTTCGAGGAAGTCGTGCTCAAATCCGAAAAGCCCGTGCTGGTGGACTTCAACGCCACCTGGTGCGGCCCCTGCCGTATGCTGAAGCCCACGCTGGAGGCCCTGGCCGACGAGCGGCCAGACGTGACCGTGGTGGGCATCGACGTGGACGAGAACATGGATCTGGCCGAGGAATACGGCGTCTTCTCCATCCCCTGCGTGGTTCTGATCAAGGACGGCGCGGAGGCCGACCGCAGCGTAGGCCTGGTGCCCAAGGAAGCCCTGATCAATATGCTGGGCTGAGTGCTCCGCATAGGAAGCCGTTCCCTGCGGGCCGAGCTTCATCCGTGCGAAGCACGGGTTTCATTTGGCCGGTAGGCCGAGCTTCATTCAACAACAAACGGGAGGAATTACCATGTATGACATCGTGATCGTCGGCGCCGGTCCTGCGGGGCTGACCGCCGCCATCTACGCCCGGCGGGCGGCCAAATCCGTGCTGGTGCTGGAGGCCAAGGCCTGGGGCGGCCAGATCATCAACACCCCCGACATTGAAAACTATCCCGTGGTGGCCCACGTCTCCGGGGCCGACTTCGCAAACCGGCTCTACGAGCAGGCCCTCGGCCTGGGCGCCGAGGTGAAGCTGGAGAAGGTGATCGGTCTGGAGGACCGGGGAACGGTCAAGCTGGTCCGCAGCACCGCCGCCGAATATGAGGCCGGAGCCGTGATCCTGGCCACCGGCTCCGAAAACCGGAAGCTGGGCGTGGACCGGGAGCAGGAGCTCACCGGCAAGGGCGTCTCCTACTGCGCCACCTGCGACGGCAACTTCTTCCGCCGCCGGGACGTGGCCGTGGTGGGCGGCGGCAACACCGCCCTGGAGGACGCCCTCTACCTCTCCGAGCTGGCGAACAAGGTCTATCTGATCCACCGCCGCGACAGCTTCCGGGGCGAGGAGGCCAGCGCCGCCCGGCTGAAGGAGAAGCAGAACGTGGAGCTCGTCCTCAATTCCACCGTCACCGCCCTGCTGGGAGACAAGCGTCTGACCGGCGTAGAGGTCACCGACAAGCTCAGCGGGGAAAAGCGGGTGCTGGAGGTAAAGGGCCTCTTCGTGGCCGTGGGCCGCATCCCGGAGAACGAAAACTTCCGGGCGCTGGTCCAGCTGGACGGATCCGGCTACGCCGTGGCCGGCGAGGACTGCCATACCCGGACCCCCGGCGTCTTCGTGGCCGGTGACAACCGGACCAAGGAGCTGCGCCAACTGGTCACCGCTGCCGCCGACGGCGCGATGGCGGCCACGGAGGCCGTCAAATATCTCAACGCCTGAAAAAGCGAACAAAAACTGCCTGCCGCGCGGCAGGCAGTTTTTTCGTTTGGATTAATCCGCGATCAGGGTAAAGGGGATGGTGCCCAGGCGCTGGCTGTCCAGATAGATGGAGAAGCTGTAGCCGCCGGGGACGTCCGGGAGCCAGGGGATCCGGCCGAACCAGCGGTTGCCCTGCCACATGGCGTTCCAGACCAGCTTTTCCTGCTGGACGTCCACCACCGCGCCGGTGTCGGTGCGGCGAATCACGTAGTGGACCGTGACCTCCTCGTCGCTGGGGTCCGGATTCCGGCTGGCGGTGATGACGAAGGTGATCCGGTCGTCATGGCGGTAGCGGATGGTGCCGCCGCCCAGGTCGGCGAAGGTCCATTCGTCCTTGTCGGGGGTAAAGTAGGTGCCAATGGTGGTATTGTTGTCCAGGCCGCGGGAATGATAGCGCTGCGTGTAGGGCGCGTAGACCGTGACGCTGTTGGTCCCGAGGACGGAGGAACCGTCGGCGGGCTCCACGGTGACGTCGTACTGCGTGTCGGGCAGAATCGCCAGCACGCAGCTGCTGCCGTGGAAAACGTCCTCGATACGCTGGCCGTCTCCGAAGGCGGCCGTGACCCGCCAGCCCGCCTCGGGCTCCCGGTTGGCGGTCCAGCTCAGGGAGATTCCCTCGGTCGCGGCAGCCGCGCTGAGGTTCTCCATGGTGATGATCTCATCCTTCAGCTCCATGCTCAGGGGCTCGGCCATGCCGGCGGCCGTAAGCCGGACCTGATAGCTGACGTTGGGCTCCACGTTGGGGATCGCGGCGGAGCAGCTCCAGACCTCTCCCTCGCGGACGGCCTCGTGCAGCTCCACCACCATCTCCTTGCCGTCGGGGTCGGTGCAGCGCAGATTCCAGGCCGCGGGCAGCTCGGAGCTGCAGCTCCAGCGCAGCAGGGCCTCGCCGTCCCGGATAGAATCCAGCCGGAGCTCGGAGGCCTCCACCGGGCTGACCGGGGTGAAGCGGAGCTCTGTCGGTCCGTTCAGCCAGAGCTGGTCGGTCTCCAGCAGCTTGAAGCTGTATTCCGCGCCCTCCTCGAGGCCCTTGAGCTCATAGCTGCGGCCGGCAAACTCCACGGTGCTCTGCTCGCCGCCGGCCTTGCCGTATTGCAGGGTCCAGAAGGCCGGCTCGGCGTCTCCCTCCCGGATGCGCAGCTCCAGGCGGACGCTGCCCGCCTCCGCGCCGGAGGCGGCCTCGAAGGAAAGGATTTCGGTCCGGCCCTTGGTGACGGCGGTGGTGCTGGTGGCCCCGGAGAGCTTATGCAGGCCGGGCAGGTCCACCTTGAGATTGTACTGGGTGTTGGGGCTCAGGCCCTCAAACACCGCCGCGCCGTTGATGAAGACGCCGCCCTTGGAGTTGCCGTGGGCGTCCTGACAGACGGCGGTGAAGTCGTCGGCGTCGGCGTCGGTGAAGATGCGCAGGCGCAGGCTGTCTGCGGTGACGTCGCTGACCTCCAGCTTGTCCACCTTGACGAAATAGTGCCACAGGCCCTTGCCCATGTCGGTGAACTCGTAGAGGCCGATCAGGGTCGCCACCAGCACCATGGCCGCGGCGAAGGCGATCCATGCGCGTCTGCGGCGCTTCCTGGCCTTCCGCAGCTTCTCGGCCAGACGGCGGCGGTCCGCCGCCAGCTGGGGCGGCTCGTCGGAGAGAATGGGCTGCTCGGAGATGGGCAGCGGCTCCTCGTCTCTGTGGCGCTTCTTCTCCTTTTTGCTCTTGGCGGGCTTGGTCTCCTCCGGCGTAAAGGTCTTTTTGAAGCCCTCGTCCAGCTTCTCGGGGTCCGCGAAGCGAACCGGCTCGGCGGGCTCCGCGGCGGCCTCGGCGCTGAGGGGCGGCTCGTCCGTCACCAGCGGCGGGACGATCAGATGGTCGCTGACCGCGTTGCGGCGCATGTACTGCTCCAGCTCGATGCGCATTTCCTCCGGGCTCTGGTAGCGGTCCTCCGGCTTGAAGGCGCAGGCCTTGCGGATGATCTCCGCCAGCTCATAGTCGGCGTAGAGGGGCGCGGGCAGCTCCTCCCCCGCCACGCGGCGGGCGTCGGCGGATTTGGCGCTGGTCTTCTCGTCCTCAAAGGGCGCGTGGTTGCCGTTATAGATCCGGTAGAGGATCATGCCCAGGGAGTAGATGTCCACGGTGGTGTTCATTCCGCCCAGGAAGCCGTTCAGCTCCGGGGCGGAATAGCTGCTCCGGTACTGCTCCGGCAGGACGGCGTACTGCATATCCTCGGTGGAGATCAGGCCGAAGTCGCCCAGCAGGAAGCGGCCCGTATCGGAGAAGAACACGTTGCCGGGCTTCAGGTTCCCGTGGACGTAGCCCTCCTCCTGCAGGGCGCTCAGGGCCACGCAGATGTCGATGCCCATGTTGATGCCCCGAAGATGGGAAACGGCGTTCTCGTCCAGATAGCTCTGCAGAGAGTTGCGCTTGGGCAGCACGGCGTAGACGTCGTAGCCCACGCCCTCCTTCTTTTCCATCTGGACCCCCAGGAAGGGCAGGATATAGGGGCAGTCCAGCAGCTTCTTGCGGGCCTCCGCCTCCCGGACCAGGGCCTCCGCCTCCTTGCGGTAGTAGGCGTCGGCCTCCTCCTCGCTGGCGTAGGCGCCGGTGAGCAGCAGGGCCTCGACCTGTTCCTCGCTGGCGGGAACGGAAATATGTTTGAGTACAAACTCACGTCCCGACTCCGGATGCAGGATCCGGTAGCAGCTTGCGCCGTCGTGCCGGGCGAAGCATTCGCCCACTTCCATCGCGTCCAGAAGCGGCGAAACCTTGTGATCAAGCATGGTCGTACTCCTCCTTTTCGACAAAATATCTATTATATCTTATACCAAAAATAAAAAAAAAGCAATAACATATTGTTTTATTTGAAAGAAAATGCTATGATATAGGGCAGAAGCTTCAAAACCGATTCGGTTTTTCCAAATAATATACCCATTTTTCGGAGGTATCAAAACCATGTTGAACAAAAACGTATGTCCCAACTGCGGGCAGCTCTATGACACAGAGCTCTCCAAATGCCCGCTCTGCGGCACCGCCCCCCAGGTGGTAGATACCGCAGACCCCGTTCAGCGCAAGCGGATCACCGAGGCCGAGCGCAAGCAGCGCCGCGCCGACCGCAAGGAGGCGGAGCAGGAGGCCCGCCGCCGCCGCAGAGACGCCCAATTTATGCAGGACGCCGACGAGGAGCGCCTGATCGAAGAGGAGGAGGCCCGCCGCAAGGAGGAAAAGCGCCGTATGAAAGAAGAAAAGAAGGCCGCCCGCCGGGCCGGGCAGCTCCCTGAGGACGAGGCGCCGGACCGGGACGGAGCGCCCGAGGCTGTTCCCGCCTTTACCCCCGCCCCCGCCCGGGACGGCCGCGGCCCCATGGCCGAGGAGAGCTCCGTCCGGGACCGCCGCCGCGTCCCCCGCGTCTTTCTGATCCTCAGCACCGTGATCCTGAGCGCGGCCCTGCTGGTGGGCGGCAGCTATCTGCTCTGGAAGACCGGCGCCGTAAAGCTCCCCTTCTATGACGAGCTGGCCGCCAAAAAGGACGCCCGGCCCGCCGAGCCCGTCCCCGCCGACACCGCGGACAGCCAGGCGCAGACCCAGGCTCCCGCCTCCCGCCCCGGGGACGGCAGCGAGATTCCCTGCTCCGCCCTCACCCTGGGCAGAGAGTCCATCGCCTTTACGTCCGTGGGAGAGCAGGTTCAGCTGATCGCGAATCCCGCCCCCGCCGACACCACCGACGAGCTGCGCTTCGTCAGCTCCGACGAGGCCGTGGCCAAGGTCAGCCCCGTGGGCATCGTCACCGCCATCGGCCCCGGCTCCGCCGTGATTACCGTAAGCTGCGGCGGCCAGAGCGCAAGCTGCGCCGTCAGCTGCGAGGACGCCTCCGGCGGGGAAACCGCCGCCTCCACCTTGGAGGTGGAAGCGCTCACGCTCAACAAGGACGACATGACCTTTTTCGCAGCCGGGGAGAACTACGTGCTCTCCGTCACCAACGTTCCCGCCGGGACCCCCGTGACCTGGGAATCTCTGGACGAAAGCGTCTGCACCGTGGACGCTGGCGGACACGTGGTGGCCGTCGGCGAGGGTACCACCCGCGTCTTTGCCCACGTCGGCAATCTGGACACCTTCTGCTGGGTCCGCTGCCGCTTTGGATAACGGTCCGCACCGAAACCGCATCACAACCAGTCATCTGCCAAACCGGAAATGAGGAGCATTGCATGAACTACGACGTCATCATCATCGGCTGCGGTGTCGTGGGCGCGTCCTGCGCCTACACGCTGGCACAGTATGCGCTGCGGGTTGGGGTCCTGGAGGCCTCCAACGACGTGGCCAACGGCACCACCAAGGCCAATTCCGCCATCGTCCACGCGGGCTACGACCCGCTGCCCGGGACGAACATGGCCCGGCTCAACGTGCTGGGCACCGCAATGATGGGCCCGCTCTGCGCGCGGCTCGACGTACCCTACCGCAACAACGGTTCGCTGGTCCTCTCCCTGAGCGAGGAAGACGACGATACTCTGCGCGAGCTCTATGAGCGGGGCATCGCCAACGGCGTGCCGGGCCTGGCCCTGCTGGACCGCGCCCAGACCCTGGCTCTGGAGCCGAATCTCTCCCCGGCGCTCCGGGGCGCGCTCTACGCCCCCTCCGCCGGTATCGTAAACCCCTGGGAGCTCTGCTATGCCATGGCGGAAACCGCCGTGCGCAACGGTGCGGAGCTCCATCTCTCCGCCCCCGTCACCGCCATCGAACGGCTGGACGGCGGCTTCCGGCTCCGCACGCCCAAGGGCGATTTCACCGCCCGGTATGTGGTCAACTGCGCCGGGACGCTGGCCGACAGCGTTTCCGCGATGGCAGGTGACCGCAGCTTCACCGTCCGGCCCGCCAAGGGCGAGTACTTCCTGCTGGACAAGTCCGAGGGACATCGGGTGGAGCACGTGATCTTCCAGTGCCCCTCCAAGCTGGGCAAGGGCGTGCTGGTGACGCCCACCGTCCACGGCAATCTGCTGGTGGGTCCCAACGCCAGTCCCGCCGGTCCCGAGGACACCGCCAACTCCGCCGAGGGACTGGCCTTCGTCCGGAGCTCCGCCCTGCGCTCCGTCCCGGGCATCAACTTCCGGGACAATATCCGCAACTTCGCCGGCGTCCGGGCCAATACGGACCGGGACGACTTTATCATTGAGGAATCCGCCGCCGCGCCGGGCTTCATCCAGGCTGCCGGCATCAAGAGCCCCGGTCTCTCCGCAGCCCCGGCCATCGGCCCTGAGGTCCTGGCCCTGCTGGAGCGGGCAGGCCTGGAGGCCCGTAAGAAGGACGGCGTCATCGACAGCCGGAAGCGGATCCGCTTCCACGAGCTCACCGACGCCGAGAAGAACGAGATGATCCGGAAGGACCCCCGCTGGGGCCGGGTCATCTGCCGCTGCGAGACCGTCACCGAGGGTGAGATCGCCGCCAGCCTCCACACGCCCATCCCCCCCGTCTCCGTCAACGGCGTCAAGCGCCGGGTGGGCGCGGGCATGGGCCGCTGCCAGGGCGGCTTCTGCGGTCCCAGAGTCCAGGAGATCATCGCCCGGGAGCTGGGGCTCGACCCCACGCAGGTTTTGATGGACTGGGAAGGCACCTGGGTCCTCTGCGGAGAAACGAAAGGAGGCGCGGCACAATGACGAACTATGAACTCGTCGTCATCGGCGGCGGCCCCGCGGGTCTTGCCGCCGCGCTGGCCGCCTGGGAGCAGGGCGTCCGGGACGTTCTGATCCTGGAGCGCGACAGCCAGGCGGGCGGCATTCTGAACCAGTGCATCCACAACGGCTTCGGCCTGCACCGCTTCCAGGAGGAGCTGACCGGCCCCGAGTACGCCGGCCGCTTCATCGAGCTGGTGAAGCAAACCGACATTCAGATTCGCACGGATACGATGGTGCTGGAGCTGACGGAGGACCGGGTCCTTCACACCGTCAGCCCGCAGCACGGCTATGAGGCCATCCAGGCCGGGGCCGTGGTCCTGGCCATGGGCTGCCGGGAGCGGACCCGCGGCGCCATCTCCATCCCCGGCGCCCGCTGCTCCGGCATCTTCACCGCCGGCGCCGCTCAGCGCTTCATGAACATTGAGGGCTACATGGTGGGCAAACGGGTGGTGATCCTGGGCTCCGGCGATATCGGCCTGATTATGGCCCGCCGCATGACCCTGGAGGGCGCCAAGGTGCTGGCCTGCGTGGAGCTGATGCCCTACTCCGGCGGCCTGACGAGAAACATCGTCCAGTGTCTCAACGACTTCGACATTCCCCTCTATCTGAGCCACACCGTCACCGACGTCCGGGGCAAAGACCGGCTGGAGCAGGTGGTGGTCTCCCGGGTGGACGAGCGCCGCAATCCCATCCCCGGCACGGAGATGGTCTTCGACTGCGACACCCTGCTGCTCTCCGTGGGCCTGCTGCCTGAGAACGAGTTGAGCCGTCAGGCCGGCATCGAGATCGATCCCCGCACCAACGGCCCCGTGGTCTGGGAGAACCGGGAGTGCTCCATTCCCGGCGTCTTCGCCTGCGGCAACGTGCTGCACGTCCACGACCTGGTGGACTACGTCAGCGCCGAGAGCGAGCAGGCCGGCCGGGCCGCCGCAGCCTACCTCCGGGGCGTCCGCACCGAAGGAGAGGAGATCAGCCTGAAGAACGGAAACGGCGTCGGCTACACGGTGCCCCAGCGCTTCCATCGGGGCGCGGAGGCTCTGGAGCTCTTCTTCCGGGTCCGGAATATCTATCACAACGCCGCCATCCGCGTCACGGACGGCGAAAAGCAGATTGCCCGCTTCAAGCGGGAGCACATGGCCCCCGGCGAGATGGAAAACATCAAGCTGCCCAAGGTGCTGCTGGACAGAATCAGCGGCGACGCCCTGACCGTGGAAATTGAGGAGGCGGCACAATGAAAGAAATCATCTGCATCACCTGCCCCAAGGGCTGCCACCTGAAGGTGGACGAGCAGACCTTTGCCGTCACCGGCAATTCCTGCCCCCGCGGCGCCGTCTACGGGGCCAACGAGCTGCGCAACCCGGTCCGCGTCGTGACCTCCACCGTGATCGTGGAGGGCCCCCAGCGCCGCCTCCCCGTCAAGACCGACCGCCCCATCCCCAAGGGCAAGATGTTCGAGGTCATGGAGGAGATCGCGAAGGTGCGCGTCAAGGCCCCCGTCAAGGTGGGCGACGTGCTGATCCCCAACGTGGCCGGCACCGACGGAAACGTGGTGGCCACGAAAAACCTCCCCTGACACGGGGAGGGGGACCGCCCGCACGGGCGGTGGTGGGGCCGCGTCGGGTGACCGCGCTCTATCGAAAGAACAGCAGGATCGGTGGGCCACCCCTCCGCCCCAGTGTGCGCACTGGGGCACCTCCCCTTAGCAGGGGAGGTTTGGGAGCGGACCCGGCAGCTCACCCCGCGCAAAACCTCCCCTGACAAGGGGAGGGGGACCGGCCTCAAGGCCGGTGGAGAGGTCGCGTCGGGTGACCGTGCTCTATCGAAAGAACAACAGGATCGGTGGGCTACCCCTCCGCCCCA
>JAFWTG010000110.1 GCA_017519005.1 Oscillospiraceae bacterium
AAGGAAGAGGGAAGAGGGAAGAAGTTGTGGTATTTTTCAATTCTGCGAATTGAAAAATGAAATTTTTTATTTATCCCGAAGGGATACCACAATTTTGCATTTTGCACTTTGCATTTTTGTGCGTGGGGTGTGGCGCACACTGTGCGCCGCTACAGGCGGGGAACAGCGGGCCGATGTGGGCATCGGCCCCTACGGGCGGGTCTGTTCCCCGTTCCCGGTTCCCTGGTCCCTTTCCGCGGGCGCTTCTTCCCCGGCCGGGCTGCCTGCGCGGCGGGCCTTTCGCTCCTGCGCCGCCACCTCCAGGGCTCGGTTCAGCATCCCGCCGCAGAACAGGATCAGCATACACACGTAGAGCCAGAGCATCGCCATGGCAATGGTGGACAGGCTGCCGTAGTAGAGCGAATAGTTGCCAAAGTTCTCCACGTAGAGGGTGAACAGCCTGGTAAAGCCGATCCACAGGGCCGACGCCGCCGCGGCCCCGGGCAGAGAGGCCAGGAAGCGCTGCTTCCGATGGGGAAACACGCAGTAGAGCCCGGTAAACAGCAGCGTGAGAAGCAGAAACGTGATAGGCAGGCGGAAGGCCAGCAGACGGTAGACGAAATCCGTAACCCGCCAGCCCCGCTCCTCCAGCGAGACCAAGATATCCTGCCGGAGCACCTGCAGCACCACCGTGACCAGCATGGCGGCAAACAGCAGCAGCGTGAACAGCGCGCACTCCAGACGCACCACCAGGCTGTTTCGCGTGATTCCCAGGTTGTAGACCTTATTCAGGCCCCGGTGCAGGCTGTAGACCCCCTTCGACGACATCCACAGGGCCGCCGCGGCGCTGACGGAGAGCACCGCCATGGAGTTGGAGGCGAAGAGCTCCTTGACCAGGAACTCCACCAGCCCACCCAGGGACTCCGGCACCAGGCCCTTCAGCAGAATTTCCAGCTCGTTGGCCGAGAAGGACGTGAGCTGCAGGATCGAGATCAGCAGCATCAGGGCCGGGAAAACGGACAGCAGAATGAAATAGGACGCATAGGCCGCGTAGACGTTGACCTCCAGCGTGCGATAATAGTAAAAGAAACGCCTGATGGGGGAAAGCCGCTTCAGCTGGCGCTCCCCCAGCCGCGGGATGCTCCGTCCGCGCCGCGGCGGGGCTTCCCGGGTCGATTCTTCCGTGCTCGGTTTCATGTGCGCTCCTCCGCTTCCTCCGGGCGGCTCCGCCCGTTTTTTTGTCAGCCGCGCGTTTGCCTATGCCATGAGATCGTATTTCCGGATTTCCGTGAACTCCGCCGCCCCGCCCTCGCTGAAGAAGTGAATGCCCAGATCCTCCGGGTCCGGGAACAGGTTGGCGGTCATGACGCTGCGCCCGCCGTCCACGAAGACCTCCAGGGAGCTGACGTCCAGGAAGAGCTCCAGCTCCAGCTCCTCCGGGTGCTCCAGGGCGCAGCGGCGGATTTGCACGTCCTTCTCCCGGCCCTTCAGCGGGACGCCGGAGTGGCTCCGGTCCAGCACCAGCTCGCCGGCCGCCCGGTCCACGTAGAGCAGGGTCTCGTGCTGCTGCCCGCAGAAGAGCTTCAGCCCGGCCCGCGCCGCCGCGCCGGGACGCAGCCTGCAGCGCAGCTCCAGCACGCTGCCGGAGACCCCCTCCACCGCGGCCTCGCCGTCCACCCGCAGGCGGTCCAGGGTCACCGGCGCGGAGCGGTAAGCCTCCAGCTCCCGGACGGGCCGCTGGAGCAGCCGCCCGTCGGCCACGCGCAGCTCTCTGGGCAGGGTGTAGGTCCCGGCCCAGCCCTCGGCCTGGGTGGGATAGCTGCGGTCCCACATCTCCTTCCAGGCCAGCAGCACGATCCTGCCGTCCGGCAGCTTCATCGTCTGGGCGGCGTAGAAGTCCGCGCCCCGGTCCAGCTCGCCGACGGTATCCACGCGGAAGCGGCCGCTTTCAAAATCCAGCTTCCCCAGCATATAGAGGCCGGAATGGAGGTTCTGGTAGTCCCGCCCCATCTGCGGCAGATTCTGGGGGCTGGAGAGCAGGACCTCATAGCCGTCCAGCTCAAAATAGTCCGGGCACTCGTAGACCCCGTGGAGGGCGTAGAATTCCGGGGGAAGCTCCGGCTGGGGCTCCAGCAGATGCCCCACGTATTCCCAGCGCTTCAGGTCCCGGCTGCGGCAGAGGATCAGGTTGCCGAAGCCCGGGTTTTCCTCGTCTCCCCCGGAGAGGCTGCCCGCGGAGGGGGAGCGCTGCTCCCCCAGCCCCAAATCCATATGGGAGAGGGCCGCGGCCCTTTCCCGCTCCGCCGGGGCCAGCAGCCGGATGCCCGCCACGAAATAATACGTCCCGTCCTTTTCAAAGAGCCGGGGGTCCCGGAAGTCCAGGGGCGAGACCTCGTCGGAGAGCATCTCCGCGGTGAGGATCGGGTTGGCCGGGTCCTTGCGGAACGTCAGCCCCCCGTCCTCCGAGACCGCCAGGCACTGCCGCTGCAGGGTGGGCTGGGCGGCGGTATAGAGCAGCCAGAGCTTCCCGTCCTTTTCGATGGCGGAGCCGGAGCAGCAGCCGCAGATCCGCTCATAGTCCTCCTCGGGCCGCAGGGCCACGGGGAGGGTCCGCCAGCGGATCAAATCCTCGGAGACGAAGTGGCCCCAGTGCATGGTCCCCCACTGGGCCTTGTAGGGATAGTGCTGAAAAAAGAGATGGGCTTTCCCCTGATACCAGACGGTCCCGTTGGGGTCGTTGCACCAGCCGGCGGGGACGGAGGCGTGATATTTGGGTCGGTAGGAATGCTTCATGTCAGATCTCTCCTTGTGATTTGCCGTGTCGGCCGGCGCCGAAGGGCAGCCTCTCCGGCGCCCGATCAGGGAGGCGCTTTTCCTTTTGGCTTCAGTATAGCACGCTTCGGGGAAATGTGCAACTTTTTTCGAGCCCCGGTCAAATTCTGTCAGCTTGAGCGGACGGCCCGCATGAAAAAAATCCCCGCGCCGTTCAACCTTTTCGCGCGTTTCGGTATCTATACAGACAGAAGGACAAACCGGAGGTGACGGGGCATGGAGGACGCGTTCGCGGCACTGTATCGGGGGCTGCTGGCCCGGATTGAGCCGGACCCCCTTCGGCTCCGCCGGGGCCTGCGGGCGCTTTTCCCTTCGGACGGGGCGCAGACGGCGGAAAAGCCGTTGCAATCCGCGGAAAAACGTGATATAGATTCAGAAAGAGACACGGACGAACACAACGTACAGAGAGCGGGGAATGAAGCATGAACGAGAAGCAGCGCATTGAAATTCCGCCGGAGCTGGTCCGGCGCGCCCAGGCCGGGGATCAGGCCGCCTTCAGCGAGCTCTATCAGCGCAGCGGCGCGGCCGTCTACCGGACGATCTTTTCCATGGTCCGGGACGAGGATACCGCCTGGGACGTCCATCAGAACAGCTATCTGCTGGCCTGGAAAAATCTCGGAAAACTGGAAAAGCCGGAGGCCTTTCTGCCCTGGCTGCGGCGCATCGCCGTCAACGAGACCGTGAAGGCGCTGCAAAAGGAGCAGCCCCTGCGCTTTACGGAGCTGACAGAGGAGGACGGGGAGGAGCTGCAGCTCCCGGAGACCCGGCCCGCCTATCTGCCGGAGCCGGAGCTGGACCGGCAGGAGGCCGCCCGCCTGGTGCGGGAGATCCTGGACGGACTGCCCCAGAAGCAGCGGCTGATTCTGGGCATGTACTACTACGAGGCGCTCAGCATCCGGGAGATTGCCGACGCGCTGGGCGTCAGCCAGGGCACCGTGAAGACCCAGCTCCACCTGGGCCGGAAAAAGGTGGAGGCCCAGGTCCGGCGGCTGGAGGGCGAGGGCGTGAAGCTCTATGGGCTGGCCCCCATGGCCTTCCTGGAGGCGCTGCTGCGGCGGCAGGAGCCCGCGAGGCCGCTGCAGGCCGGAGACCTGCGGCGCGTTCTGGCCAAGACAGCCGCCACCGGCGGCGAGCCGGTGCCGCTGACGGCCAGGCCGGTGGGCAGCGGCTTCTTCCACACGGTCCCGGGCCGTCTCTGCGCCGGGCTGCTCGTCGCCGCCGTCGCGGCCGGAGGCTTCCTGGGCTGGCGGGCCCTGCGGAACCGCGGCACGACGCCCGCAGGGGATTACCGGCCCACGCAGACCCTTGCCGTGACGGAGCCCGCCCGCCTTTCCTCGGAGGACCCGACGGAGCCGGAGACGGCCCTGCCCACGGAGGCTCCGACGGAGCTGGAGACGGCGCCGCCCACGGAGCCCCCCGCGGCGGAGCGGCGGATGGAAAACCCCTTCACCGGCCCCCTGGCCTCCGCTTCCGACGATATTTTTGCTGCCGTCTACAACGAGCCCTTTGCCCTGGGTGTCCCCGCGCCCACGATAAACTGGAACGCCGGAGGCGAGGACCGGCTGGTGATCTACCCCCGCTGGGCCGACTCCGTCCTCAGCGCCCGGCGCATCCTCTACGACGCCGAGGGCCGGGCAAGCATCGGGGAAACGCCGGCATACAGCACCCTTTGCGGCCCCGGGGACTGCGTCGCCGCCTCTCTGGAGCGCCCGGCGGAGCGGCCCTGCTGGATGCTCACGCTGCGGACGCCCGACGGCCGGGAGGCCGACTGGGTCCTGACCCAGAGCCAGGCCGGCGCGCCAAGCCTGGAGTATCTGACAGACGGCGCGTTCACCGAAGAAGAAGACGCCGCGTTATCGGACGGCTCGGAGCTTCTGGGCGAGGTCGCGCTGCGCATGCTGGGCGGCGTCGGCTACGATACCGAAAGCGACAGAGGTTCCATCTATCACATTCTGCCGAACGACGGGGGCAACCCCTACGTCCGGCTGGGCCTGAGCCGTCTGCGAGCCATGTCGCGGGCCCTGGAGCCCTTCGGGATGGACGGGGAAGCCTTGGCCTGGAACGAATGGTACGCGGGCGAAAGCACGGTGTGGACGATCGCGGAGTCCGGGATGGCGGGCGATACCTGCGTCCTGGAGGCCGGCGTGGTGCATGAATATTACATGAGCGAGCTGTCCAGAGAAAGCTTCGTGGAGGGTCAGGGCAGCCCGAAGCTGTCTGTGGCGGAGCAGATCGCGGGCCAGGCCCGGCTCTTTGAACGGGACCGGCTGCTGGGCTATGGCGGGGAGACCGCCGCCGAGGGCGAAACGCTCCGCTTCGATCTCCACGGCCTGCTGGTCTATAACCCCACCCTGGCGGCGAAAACCGTCTCCGTCACGGTGAACGGACAGGCGGCGGGGGACTTTGCCCTGACGGAGGGGGACTTCTACACCTGGCTCCCCCTGGACTTCCCCAACGAGCCCGGCGACCGGGCCGTGCGCGTGGAGCTCCGGGTGACGGAGGCCCTGTTCGGCGCGCCGGAGCAGGCCATACTCTCCCTGTGGCCGGATATGAGCAGCATTTTCCGGGGCGGAAGATAAAAAAGCCCGCCGCGGGCGGCGGGCAATGCAAAACGCAAAGTGCAAAATGCAAAATTGTGGTATCCCCTTGGGATAGAATGGAATTTCATTTTTCAATTCGCAGAATTGAAAAATACCACAACTTCTTCCCTCTTCACTCTTCCTTCTTCCCTCCCCGGCCTGCCGGGGCCGGGTCATCGGTCCGTCGTCTCCGTAGGGACAAGCACTGCTTGTCCGGCGTTCGGCACGAACGCAATTTGCCGCAGGCAAATCCCGTTGACCGACCGGCTGCGAAGGATCGTCCTCCGGACGATTGTTTGCTTCGCAAACCGGACAAGCAATGCTTGTCCCTACATGTGTTACGAAACGTCTTTCCCGCTGCGGCAGGCGCAAACAAAAGGGGCTGTGAAGCATCGGAGCGAACAATTCGCCCGAACTTCACAGCCCCTTCCTTTCGTTTCTCAGCGATGGAAGAGATTCTTGCTCTGATACTTGGGGGTGCAGGTGACGCGCATGCCCAGGCGGGCGTAGGTGGCGGCGTCCTGCTCGCCCAGGATGACGGTGGAGTGCACCTCGCAGTCGCGCAGGCGGGTCAGCTTCCTCATGGCCTTGGCGGCGTACTCGTCGGTGGCGGCGGAGATGGCCAGGGCGATCAGGATCTCGTCGGAGTGGAGCCGGGGGTTCCGGCCGCCCAGGTACTTGGTCTTGAGGCTCTGGATGGGCTCGATGGCCGCCCGGGCCACCAGATGCCGGGGATGCTCGATGTGGGCCAGGGACTTCACCGCGTTCAGCAGGGCCGCGGCGGCGGGGCCCATCAGCTCCGACATGCCGCCCACCACCAGCTCGCCGTTGGGCAGGTGGATGCAGACGGCGGGCTCGCCGCTCTCCTCCTCGGCCTGGGTCGCCCGGGCCACCACGGGCCGGATGGCCGGGGTGACGGAGGCCTGCTTCATCAGCAGCTCCAGCTTGAAGACGGTCTCGTCGCTGCCGGTGCCCTTGCGCTGGTCGCAGAGGGCGGCGTAGTAGCGGCGGACGATCTCCTGGCGGGAGGCCTCGCAGACCACGTCGTCGTCCACGATGCAGTTGCCCACCATGTTGACGCCCATGTCCGTGGGGGACTTGTAGGGGCACTTGCCCATGATCTTCTCGAAGATGGCCTGGAGCACCGGGAAAACCTCCACGTCCCGGTTGTAGTTCACC
>JAFWTG010000111.1 GCA_017519005.1 Oscillospiraceae bacterium
GGACTCCCGCTTCCAGGCCATTCTGGCCATGTGGGGCAAGATGCTCAACGTGGAGAAGGCCCGGGCGGACAAGATCTACAACAACGACAAGCTGGCCCCCGTGATCCAGGCCCTGGGCTGCGGCATCGGGGAGGAGCTGGACCTGAACCGGCTTCGCTACCATAAGATCATCATCATGGCCGATGCCGACGTGGACGGCTCCCACATCCGGACCCTGCTGCTGACCTTCTTCTTCCGCTATATGCGGCCGCTGATCGAGAACGGCTACGTCTACGCCGCGGTGCCGCCGCTGTACAAGCTGCGCCGGGGCAAGACCGAGAAGGTGGCCTACTCCGACGAGGAGCGGGACGCCATCTCCGCCGCGCTGCGGGGCGACAGCGCCAACGTGAAGATCGACATCAGCCGCTTCAAGGGCCTGGGCGAGATGGACCCCCACGAGCTCTGGGAGACCACCATGAACCCCGAGACCCGGACCCTCCGCCGCATCACCCTGGGCGACGCCCTGGCCGCGGACCAGACCTTCACGGTCCTTATGGGCGAAGAGGTGGAGCCCAGAAAGCAGTTCATCGAGACCAACGCGAAGTACGTGGTGAACCTCGATTTCTGATTCAACCGTAGGGGGCGGCGTCCTCGACGCCCCGCACGTTCCGGAAAGTGAAACGAATCCAATGAAAGAACCAACGATTGAAGAAATCAACAGGCTAAAAAACCCGGTTCGTAAGAAAAACCGCCTGGAATGCTTCAATTACAGCTCTGCCGGTTATTATTTTATCACGATCTGTACGAAGAATAAGGAAAACCTGTTCGGCCGGATCATCGGCGGAGATGAAATCAATCCGCCTTGGATGAAATATTCCGAGATCGGCAGAATCGTGGAAAAACAAATTCAAACAATCAACCGGACACAATACGTCAGAGTAGATCATTATGTTGTGATGCCAAACCATATCCACATGATTCTGATTGTTGAAAAAAACGATCATTCCGGAGAAATACAGGCGAACGAAATCATACCCCATACGATCGGCGGATTTAAGAGACTGTGTGCAAAAGAGATCGGAACGGACCTTTTCCAGCGTTCATACCATGATCACATAATACGCGATCAACGGCATTATGAAACGATCTGGAACTATATAACGGACAATCCGCGCCGTTGGAAAGAGGACTGTTTTTATCTCGAATAATATACGAAATGTCCGCAGTGAATAAACAGCGCTGCGGAGCGTCGGGGACGCCGCTCCATACGGCGGAGACCGCGAGCCGGTGGAAAGACGGAACGCGGATGGAAATCAAAAGGTACGGGGCGTCGGGGACGCCGCCCCCTACGGAATAAGGAAGATTGAAATATGGCAAAAAATCGTGATTACAAACCCGAGGATATCCTGTTCCCGGATCAGGCGATCATTACCAACGACCTGGTGAAGGAGATGGAGACCTCCTTTATGGAATACTCCATGTCCGTCATCGTGGACCGGGCGCTGCCCGACGTCCGGGACGGACTGAAGCCGGTGCACCGGCGGATTCTCTACGCCCTCTACGAGGACGGACTGACCGCCGACAAGCCCTACCGCAAGTCCGCCACCTGCGTGGGCGACGTGATCGGCCGCTACCATCCCCACGGCGACGCCTCCGTCTACGACGCCATGGTCCGCATGGCCCAGGACTTCTCCATGCGCTGTCCGCTGGTGGACGGCCACGGCAACTTCGGCTCCATCGACGGCGACCCCCCGGCTGCCTACCGATACACCGAGGCCCGCATGTCCAAGCTCTCCAACGAGATGCTGCGGGACATCGACAAGCAGGTCATCGACTGGGTCCCCAACTTCGACGAGACCCGCAAGGAGCCCAAGGTCCTGCCCTCCCGCTTCCCCAATCTGCTGGTGAACGGCTCCAGCGGCATTGCCGTCGGCATGGCGACGAACATCCCGCCCCACAACCTGCGGGAGGTCATTGACGCCTGCATCGAGGTGCTGGACAACCCCGGGGCGGAGCTGGCGGACCTGATGCAGTACATCAAGGGGCCGGACTTCCCCACCAGGGGCATCATCATGGGCCGCTCCGGCATCCGGGCCGCCTACGCCACGGGCCGGGGCCGCATCCTGGTCCGGGGCCGGACGGAGTTCGAGGAGCACGGCCAGAACCGCATCCGCATCATCGTCACCGAGCTGCCCTACCAGGTCAACAAGAAGAAGCTGGTGGAGAACATCGCCGACCAGGTCAAGGACAAGCGCCTGGAGGGCATCTCCGACCTGCGGGACGAGTCCGACCGCAACGGCATGCGCATCGTCATCGAGCTGAAGAAGGACGCCAATCCCCAGGTGGTGCTGAACCGCCTCTTCGCCCAGACGGCCCTGCAGTCCTCCTTCTCCGTGAATATGCTGGCGCTGGTGGACGATCAGAGCCAGCCCCGCTGCCTGAGCCTGCGGAACGTGCTGGACGAGTACCTGGCCTTCCAGGAGCAGGTCATCATCCGCCGGACCCAGTACGATCTGAAGAAGGCCGAGGAGCGGGCCCACATTCTGGAGGGCCTGCTGATCGCCCAGGACAACATCGACGAGGTCATCCGCATCATCCGCTCCGCCTACGACGACGCCAAGGAGCGGCTGATGGAGCGCTTCGGCCTCTCCGAGATCCAGGCCCAGACCATCCTGGATATGCGTCTCAAGGCCCTGCAGGGCCTGGAGCGGGAGAAGCTGGAGGCCGAATACAAGGAGATCGAGGAGAAGATCGCCTATTATAAGGAAGTCCTGGCGGATATGAACAAGGTCAAGGGCATTCTGAAGGACGAGCTGCTCCAGATCCGGGACAAGTACGGCGAGG
Source organism: Oscillospiraceae bacterium (assembly GCA_017519005.1). Classification (GTDB taxonomy): domain Bacteria; phylum Bacillota; class Clostridia; order Oscillospirales; family Oscillospiraceae; genus JAFRPC01. The sequence goes on from JAFWTG010000111.1 coordinate 2,824, forward strand.
ACCGCATCACCGAGATCCAGGAGGTGGAGGACGAGCTGGACATTGAGGACCTGATCGAGGAGGAGGACTGCGTCTTCACCGTCTCCGAGCAGGGCTACGTCAAGCGCATGCCCGTCACCGAGTACCGGGCCCAGAAGCGGGGCGGCCGGGGCATCCACGCCGCCAACCTGAAGGAGGAGGACTTCGTGAAGGACATCTTCGCCGCCTCCACCCACGACGTGATCCTCTTCTTCACCAACCTGGGCAAGTGCCACCGCAAGAAGGGCTACCAGATCCCCGAGGCTGGCCGCACCGCCCGGGGCACCGCCATGATCAACGTCCTGCCCCTGGAGGCCGGGGAGTTCGTCACCGCGGGCGTCACCCTGCGGGAGTTCTCCGACCACGAATATCTGATGATGGTCACCCGCAAGGGCACCGTCAAGCGGGTCCAGCTCTCGGAGCTGAACACCGCCCGGAAGGCCGGCATCAAGGCCATCACCCTGGAGGAGGGCGACAGCCTGATCTCCGTCATGCGCACCGACGGCGAGCAGAAGATCCTGCTGGCCACCCGCCAGGGCATGGGCATCTGCTTCCACGAGTCCGACGTCCGCTGCATGGGCCGCGCTGCCTACGGCGTCCGGGGCATCGACCTGGCCGAGGACGACTACCTTGTGGGCGCCGGCATCCTTGAGGCCGGCAAGACTCTGCTCTCCGTCACGGAAAACGGCTTCGGCAAGCGCACCGAGCTGGACGCCTTCCTGAAGCCGGACGAGAGCGGCGAGCGCGTCAAGCCCCAGAGCCGCGGCGGCAAGGGCATGATCGCCTACGGGCTCACGGACAAGACCGGCCCCGTGGCCGGGGTCCAGGTGGTCTCCGGGGACGAGGACCTGATGGTGATCGAGAACAACGGCGTCATCATCCGCATGCAGATCTCCGACATCAACGTCTACGGCCGCGCCGCCCAGGGCGTCCGGGTCATGCGCCTGGAGGAGGGCAGCAAGGTCATCTCCATCGAGAAGGTGGCGAGGGAGGAGACGGAGGAATAGGCATCAGGGACCAGGCATCAGGCATCAGGGGACGGAGGATGCGAACCCGCCCGTAGGGACGGCACTTTGCCGTCCGCGTTTCCGCTCCCGCCTGTAGGGGCAGCTTTTACCCGCAGGGTGAGCTGCCCGCTCCGCCGATTTGCGGTTCGAACGAGGAAAAACGAATGGATTACGAAGTTTATTACGTGGACGGATGCGAGGATCCGGAACGGTTTCACACCTTTTTGGGGATACTCCAGACCCTCGGCGACGCCTTCTCCTTGATTTATTTCAAATACCGGGAAAACGAAAAAACCTCGGAGACGGCGAAGGCTGTCAAAAAGGGACTTGCCCGGTATCAGGTCAGCTCCCACAAGGTCTCCCGCTGGCCCCTGACGGAGACCCGGGACGAAAACCACATCTATCGCATGATCACCTACCGGTATTCCCCGATAGATATTAACGAGTCCTTCAAGATTCTGGACGTATTGGAGAGCGTCGGATGCCTGTGGAACTGGGATTATCCCGCCTATCCCATGGACCTCTGCTTCTACCGGAACGGCAGAGTGCTGTTCGCGTCCTGCGCCCATGAGCAGCTGAACGAGCTGTACCTGCGGCATGACTGGGACTTCCCGTCCGTGACGGACCTGGAAAGCATCGGCCTGAAGCTGGAATTTCTCAGGCGTGTACCGGAGGAAAAACTGTTCCGTCTGCCTGCGTAACGGCTGCGGCTGTTGTGCATGACACGATCCCCCCGGGGAAAAACTTGCGTTTTTCCCCGGGGGGATTTCTGATTAAGTCAGCAAACACGCCGTAGGGGCGATCATTGATCGCCCTTACGGAAGGATTGAAACGCTTCTGCCTCAGCTTGGCGTCGCCTTCAATCGTCAGGCTGAGGAAAGCCGATCACCGGAATCCGAATTTACATGGCCTCCGTCTTCAGAAAGGCCTCCGGGAAGTGGGTTTGCACCTGTCGGAGGAAGTCCTCGGCGTAGGCGCGGTTGCGGAAGGCGCCCACCTGGATGCGGTAGAGGGGGCCGTCCGCGGGCGGCAGGGCGGCCAGAGCCTTCGCCACGTCTGCCCGGAAGCCGTCCATGGTATAGGGAGCACCCAGGCCGGACCAGTAGTGCTCCGGGTCCACGTGGCCGGAGGCAAGGCCGGCCCTTCCGGCTTCCTTATGGGAGCAGATGGAAGTCCTGGGGTCCAGGCCGTAACGGCGGCAGAGAAAGGCGAAGAGCTCCACCGCGGCCTGATAGGTCCTGGCGCAGTCGGCCAGGGCGCTTTGCCGGTCCAGCACCGTGAAGCGGGCGCCGCCCTCGTAGCGGATGGCTGCGGATTCGCAGAGCTCCACGCCCAGGTGCGTGTCGTTGGCCTTGCCGCCGCAGTGCCAGCCCCGGAAGCTCCAGGGCAGGGTCTGCCAGACGGCACCGGTCTCGGCGTCGATCAGGGCGTGAACGCAGCCATTGTCGTAGTCCGCCCGGTCCCAGCGCCTGCAGAAGACCTCCGCCTTCGGCTGGGCGCAGCCCACCGAGTGCAGCATCAGCCCCTTGGGCCCCTCGGTCTGAAAGCGGACATAACGGCTGTCCGCCCGGGCCAGATTGGCCTGATAGCAGGGATTGTTCGTCAAAAAACGTTCGATGAGTTCCATGGTCTGTCTCCTTTGCGAATCGGGATTTGTCGCGCTTATGCCGTAGGGGCCGGCGTCCTCGACGGCCCGCAGGTATCAGATAACGACAGGTTCGGGGCGTCGAGGACGCCGCCCCCTACGGCCTTCCAAATTCCGAATTTGTGCTAATCCAGCTCCGGCAATCCTGCCAGAGAGGTCAGCAGGGATACCAGGCCCGCCAGCAGAGCGCAGCCTGCCACGGTCAGCCAGTCCACCTCCGTGATGGTAGCGGCCGCGGGGATCAGACCCACCGCCGCCTGGGCTACGGTTTTCAGGGCGCGGATCAGGGCCGCGCGCCACCATTGCTTCGAAAAAATCATAATTGCTCCTTTCCCGTATGGTTACGCTGGATTTCGGATATACTTTCTGTATGATAAACTGCCTCTTGGGGCGGGCAGGACCCACTGCTCGCCGCAGCAGGCAGGATTGCTGCGGAAGGGAGGGGCGTATATGCAGCTGCAGCGTTACCGCAAGCCGCTGACGGCGGCAGGGACCGTTCTGGCGGTCCTGGTCCTGGGCGTTACGGTTCTGCCCCTGCTGCTGCCCTTCCTGCTGGCCTATCTGGCGGCCCTGGGGGCGGAGCCGGGGGTGGCCGCCCTGGGGAGGCGGACGGGGCTGCCCCGCTGGGCGCGCTCCGGTCTCTGCGTCACGGCGCTCTTTCTGCTGGTCGGGACGCTGCTCTGCTTCTTCGGGCGCATCCTCTGGGAGGAGCTGCTGCGGCTGGCGGGCCGTCTGCCGGAGCTGCTACACCAGCTGCTGCCCGCCCTGGAGGGGCTGCGGGCCTCGCTGGAGGCTCTGGCCGGGCGGGCGCCGGAGTCGCTGTCCGTTCCGCTGACCCGCTGGATCGGGGAGCTCTTCGCGGGCGGGGCCGGGCTGCTGGAATCCCTCTACGGCGTCCTCTCCGGCCTGATCTCCGCTCTGATCTCCGGGGCGCCGCGCCTGTTTCTGGGCTTGGTGACCACGGTGATCGCCTCCTATATGAGCTCCGCCGCCCTGCCCCGGGTGAAGGCCTGGCTGCGCCGCCGTCTCCCCGCCGCCTGGCAGGAATGGCTTCGCCAGGCCCGGGACCGGGCCAGGTCCGCCTTCGGAGGCTGGTGCAGGGCCCAGGCGAAGCTGCTGCTGTTGGTCTTCGTCCTGCTGAGCCTGGGGCTCTGGCTTCTGGGGACGGATTTCCCCCTGCTCTTCGGCGGCCTCATCGCCCTGCTGGACGCCCTGCCGGTGCTGGGCACCGGCACCGTGCTGATCCCCTGGTCCCTGCTCTCCTTTTTACAGGAGGACTCTGTCCGGGGCTTCGGGCTGCTGGTTCTCTACGGGCTTTGCTCCATCTCCCGCTCCGTTCTGGAGCCGCACCTGGTAGGAAAGCAGCTCGGTATGCCGCCCCTGCTGACCCTGATGGCCTTCTATATCGGCTACCGGCTGTTCGGAATTTTGGGGATGCTCCTGCTGCCGCTTGTTGTGCTGCTGGTCAAGCCGTTCCTTTCCGCAGAGGGACAAATCGCGGAGAATTGAGCGCCGGGAGCTTTTCATATCGGGATTTGTTCGATTGTAGGGGCCGATGCCCACATCGGCCCCTCCTGTCGAAAGGGGCAAGGGCCGATGTGGGCATCGGCCCCTACGGATAAGCCCGACAAATCCGAATGCTCATTTTCCCAGCGGGTTTCCCCAACGAAGCGCCGGCGGGGCTTCGGCGCGTTCGGCTTTCGGCGTGATGGGCCGCGCCATGCAGAGGTAGCGCCACTCGTCCGCGGCGTGGTCCTCGCCCGTGGTATCCAGATCCTCGGGGCGGAGCGGGTCGTAAACCAGGGTGGGGACAGTCCGCAGAAAGGCCTTGCAGCTGTCGAAGACGTAGAGCATGGGCAGGCCCTCCCCGTCAAAGCGGAGCCGGTAGTGGCACTGCATCCAGCCGGGAATGCGCTTGTGGTCGCCGGGGCTGAAATACACCCCGCAGCGCTCGCCGGTCTCCGCGATGCTCTCGCCGCAGGAGGCGTCCCAGATGGCCGGGTCCGCCACGCCCTCAATCCGCCGCCCCCGCAGCCAGGGGTGACCGTCCTCCAGCTCCCGGATGCGGCGGAAGACCTCGTCCGGGGTCCGCTTGACGCCCTCGTTGGGGGTCCCGGTACAGCCATAGAGCTCCAGGATGCGGTAGAGCCGCCCGTCGAAGTCCACGGCCCACCAGGCGCAGGAGAAGGGCTTGGAATAGCCCCAGTCGAAGGAGCGGTAGAGCTTCCAGCCGGGGGGCGGGGCGAAGGCCGGAATCACGTGGGTCCAGCGGCCCTGCCTGAGCGCCTCCTCCGGCGTCAGCCCCGCCGCCGCGCAGGCGGCGGGGTCGGGGGTCGTGCGGAAGTCCTCAAAGAACTGCCCCTCGAAGACGTTCCAGTCCCCGTCCAGCCAGGCCCGCCGCAGCTTTTCGGGCAGGGCCTCCAGCTGCCTGACGTAGTCCGGCTGGGAGGCCAGCAGCACCCGGTTGTCCGTCACCAGGGACTGGATGAAGGTATAATCCGCCGGGTCCTCTCCCGCCTCGTAGCGGCGCTCGATGAAGATGCGCTTGATGAAGCCGTGGCCCTGGCCGCCGGGGTTGCAGGTGTAGTAGATCCGCTTGGGAAAGTCGTTGACGCCCCGGAGGCAGGCGGAGATGGTCTTCATCTGAAATTCCGAGAGCTGCGTGGCCTCGTCCAGAAAGATCACGTCGTATTCCACGCCCTGCAGCCGGTCCAGGTCCCCGTCTCTGGCGCAGTACATAAAGTGGATGGTGGAGCCGTTGTCAAAGCGGAGGACCTTGTCCTTGTCGCTGTAGGAGGCCAGCTTCAGCAGCTCGGCCCGGAGAATCTGGATGTGGTTGTTCACCAGTTCCGGGTAGGTCCGGCGGACGATCAACAGCTTAATCCCCGGCCAGCGCAGGGCCAGCAGCTTGGCCTTGGTCCGCACGGCCCAGGATTTGCCGCCGCCCCGGGCGCCGCCGAAGCCCACGTGCTTGGTCCGGGCCTCCAGCATCTGTTTTTGCTTCTCGTTGGGCGGGTCAAGCTTGAGTACCATCATGATTGTTCCTCCAAATCGGGATTTGTCTGATTGTAGCGCGGGCAATCTGCCCGCCCGACCCGCTTCAGCGTGCCGAAATTGCGGGCAGATTGCCCGCGCTACAGACACACAAATCCGAATTTCCCTATTCCGCCCACTCCTCCGGGATGCCGGCCAGTTCCACGCGGATGCCTGTATCTTCGGGCTGCGTCTCGAAGAGCCCCAGGTATTTCACCAGCAGCTCCAGGGCCTTCTGCTTGTCGTGGAGCTTGATCTCCACGCTCTTGCCGGAGCCCTTGATCCCGGCGATGGCGGCCCGCTGGGCCGGGGAGAGCTGTCGGGAGTCCTTGACCCGGACCTCCCCGTCCTCCACCCAGATATACTCCGTGAAATCGGAAAAGGCGATGGCCTTCAGGGCCTCCAGAATGGTTTCTTCGTTCATACGATCACCGAGAGCGTTGTATTTCCGCTCCGCTCCGCGTTCAGCCGCTCCGTCAGCCGGAAGAGCGCCTCCCAGAGCTGCGTAATCTGCTCCTGCAGCTCGCCCTCCGGCCGGGGCGGGTATTCCAATTGCTTCATGTGTTCCTCCTGTCGTACGTCACAATCGGGATTTGGAAGTATGTAGCGCGGGCTATTAGCCCGCAAATTCGACAGTCCAGTGCGTAACGGGCGGGCAGATTGCCCGCGCTACAGACACACAAATCCGAATTTGCTTCAGACGTCGCTGCCGGCCTCCGTCAGCCAGCTGAGGCTGCGGAGCTCCATGCCGCCGCTGCCCTCCAGGCGGAGGCGCAGGCGGCTGCAGCGGCGGGCCGGGACGGAGAGGGTCAGGGTCCGGAGCCGATTGCCCGTCAGCTCGCCCTGCCGCAGCCAGGGACCGCCGTCATAGCTGAGGCAGACCCGCAGCGCCGCCCCGGGCTCCAGCCTCGCGGCAATCTGGACCCGGCTCACGTAGCGCCGGGTTCCCAGTCGGGGTCCCAGCTCCCCGGTCTCGGCCCACCAGTCCACGCCCCGGCTGTCGGCGGCGCCCTCCGCCCGAAGCAGAGGGCCGCCGACCCGTTCCAGCAGGAAGAGCTTGTCGCCCGTGCCGTAGGCCGCCGGAAAAGCCAGCTCGTCCTCCTTGTACCAGAGACCGGCGTCCGTGTCGAAGACGCAGAGGGCGCTCTGGCCCGCGGGGTCCGTGACGGAGAGATAATAACGGCTGCCCAGAGCGCCCGCCGCCGCGCTGACGCAGGGAAGCTCGCCCAGGGCCCGGGAAATCCGCACCGGCAGGGTCCCGTTGTAGCAGCAGACGCCGGTGAGCGACTTGTAATAGAGCCGGTCGCGGATCACCACGGCGCTCTCCGCGCAGCCCGGGGCGATCCCCTCCAGGCTGACGCTCACCACCCCGTGGTCGCCGCCGGCGGAGGGGTAGATCTTCTCCAGACAGTCCGCCCGGAAGAAGAGGGGACAGCCCCCCAGGACCGCGGCCCCGGTGTAGGGTCCCTCGTGGCCCCGGGCCACCCGGTAGCTGTCGGTGGAGAGACCCGCAAAGACGTTCCAGTTCCGGAAATCCCCCAGCTTGCTGCCGTAGAGCTCGTTGACGCCCCCGCCGCAGCGGCAGCCCCAGAGCCGGTTGCCCGCCTCCACCACGAAGTCCATCTCCGGCACGGGCCGGGAGACGCTCAGATAACCCCGGTCATGCCAGGTCAGCTCGATCTCGTAGCTCTGGGGGAGGGAGCCGGGGAGGATCAGATAATCCTCCCGGCCCTCCTCCCGGTCTCCCGCGCCGGGGTCGTGGAAGGCGCCGGCCAGGATGGCGCTCCCGCTCCAGAGGGCCTCCACCGCCGCCTCGCCGCCCTGGTTGCTGTCAAAGTGGGCGAAGAGCTCCACGCAGTCCCCTGCCCGCAGGCCCTTGGCGATGCCTGGGACCTGACATTTCACCCAGGCGCAGGCCTCCGTGGGGTTCTCCGGGAGGCTCCCGTCCTCCCGGCAGGGCGTGAAGCGGGTACCGCCCTGGCCGCATTCGTTCCGCTGGGCCAGGTCGCCGTAGTCCTCCCCCTCCCGGAGCGTATATCCGCCCCGGAGCCGGACCGTGTTGACGAATTTCCCGTCCGGGAAGACGCAGACCCAGCCCCCCAGGAAGACCAGCCGCCGCAGGCCGGGCCGGTGGAGGGTATAGCCGTAGTCCAGCTCCACGATCTGTCCGTCCGGCAGCTCGGGCGCTTCCAGAACGGAGCCCGCCAGCACGCCGCCGCCGTCCAGGGGGGACCAGCGCCCGTAGGCCGCCTGGTAGCAGTAGCGGTAGACGCCGGGCCGCGCCAGGGCCCGCAGCACCGCGTCCCGGTCCGCGACGGTCACGCTCCGGCCCTGCCAGTCCCGGGCCGTCAGGGAGACGACGCCGTCCAGGAGCCGGGGCAGGGCCTGACCGCCGGACCAGAGGGTTCCGCCGTCGTCCAGGATCACTGCCGCGCCCCGGCCGCCCATGGCCAGGACCCGGTCCGCGGGACAGCCCTCCAGGCGGGCGGTTTCCGTGCGGCGGCCCCGGGTCCGCAGCAGAGCGCCGCCGACGCCGGTGAGATTTCGCATGTCGTAGAAGGCCCCGGCCCCCGGCTCCGGCAGATGCTCGCAGCCCCGGAAGCGGTCGATCAGCACCCGGCGCTTTTCGGGCGCCTTCAGTTTCGGGTAACGCATAGCAGCTCCTTTCCGTAGGGGCCGATGCCCACATCGGCCCAATCCGCTTCGATACGGAGGGCGGATGTGGGCATCCGCCCCTGCAATCGCTTAGTTGGCCTCGTCCACGCCGCTGTAGGCGGAGCAGGACTCCACGCGGACCATGCGGTTCTGGTAGAGAATCTTCGCCGCGGTCTCGAACTTGTAGCCCACGGTGGAGAACTGGTTCAGGGGGCCGCCGATCTGCGCGGCGTCCTTGATGATCATCTCCATGCCCATGCCCTCGGGGTCCACCACGCCGAAGGCGTCCTTGCCGAAGAAGAGAGTGCCGTAGACGGCGCAGGGGCCGTCCTTGCTGTCGCCGCCCTCGCCGGGCCAGAGGGTGTCGGCGGCCCCGGAGGCGGCGGAGAGGACCACGGGGGCCTCCTCCGCCAGCCAGACGCACTTGTCCGCGGCGGAAGCGCCCACGATCTCCGCGGTGCCGGCCAGCCCGGCGGCGGAGGCGTCGTAAATGTGGACCTTGCGGCCCACCAGGGCGGCGGCCTGCTCCTCCGTCAGGGTCTCGGCCACGGTGACCTTGTAGGGAGAGGCGGCGCCGAAGGGAGCGGAGGCGCTGCTGTCGTTGGTGACGGAGGCCGCCACGGTCAGATTGCGCTGCTCCTCGCTGAAGAGGCTGGGACCGTTGAAGATGGGGGCCTCGGTGCTCTCCACAAAGCGGACGCCGTGGAGCTCGCCGATCTCGCCCTCGAAGATTTCCCGGGCGGCGGCGTACTTGTGGGCCTCCATCCAGTCGGGATGGGAGCGCAGATCATAGGCCGCGGAGGGATGGATGACCGCCACGTACTTGTTGCCCTCGAAGAAGGGGGCCTTCTGCTTCTTCAGGAAGGTGTAGGCCTTGTTCACCACGTCGGGGCTCAGGCGGTTGTTGTCGGCCGAAAGCTCCCGGCGGGAGACGGGGGTGGAGACCACGGCCCCGGATTCGTCCAGGGTGTCGGCGTAGATCACGGAGCTGCCGGTGCAGAGCTCGTTGCGGACCAGGGTGTCGGCGGTCTCGCCGCCGGCGGCGCCCATCTCCTCGGCGGCCCCCAGCAGCACGTTGTCCACCGCGTGCAGGTCCAGGCGGTCGGAGACGGCGGCGTAGTCGCCGTACTACTGGACGGAGACGGAAACGGCGCTCTGGCCGAAGCGCTGGCCGGAGGGGATCACGCCCTCGGTCAGGGGGGTCAGGGACTTCTCGAAGGTGTTCCACTTGCGCCACTGGACGCTGTCGCCGTGGCCGGCGGGCAGGAACTGGGACTTGCCCAGCTGGGTGAAGATCAGCCGGGGCCGGGCGTTCTCCAGCAGCTCGGTGTCGTAGTAGGTCTTCATGGCGCTGCTCATGGCGCCGGTGGGGTTCATCTGGGCGGCGTCAAAGGCGTTGACGTCCCCGGCGGTGGTGTTGACAGTCAGATTCATTAAAGTTCTCCTTTCATGTTTTGACGTGCTTTGGCTTCGAGTTGAAAGTTGAAAGTTAAAAGTTGAAAGTTGAATGTGTTTTTCAAATTGCAATTTGAAAAACTCCGATAATTTTCAATTTTCAACTTTCAATTTTCAACTTACCAGACGATCTCCTCTCCCCGCGCTGCGCGTCTGCGCAGCGCGCGGCGTTCGGCGCGGGTGAGCTGGCGGGGGTCGGCTTTGGTGACGGCGGCGGGGACGGCGCCCAGGCCGTTCTCCAGGGGACGGGCGGCGTTTTCGGCCAGGCGGGCGGCGCGGCCCCTCAGCTCCGCGTGGTGGACCACCTCGTAGGCGGTCCTGGGCTCCACGCCGTTTTCCAGCAGGCGGGCGAAGCCCGGGTCCTCCAGCTCCCGCTCCAGGTCAAAGTCCGGGTAGTCCCGGCGCAGGGCTTCGGTCTTGTCCAGCAGACTCCGGTAGGCCAGGTAGCGGTCCGTCTCCCGGGCCTGGGCGCTGAGGGCCTCGCCCAGGGCCCGGAGATAGTCCTCCCGGTATCTGCCGCGAATCAGCTCCTGGAAGCTCTCGGTCTGCTCGGCGCGCTCCGGCGGGAGGGCTGCCTGGTCGGACTCCTGCTGCTTGATTTCTTCCTCTTCCATGGTGTTCTCCTTTCGCTTGTATTGGGGTGCAAATTTCGGATTTGTTGGGCTCTCGCCGTAGGGGCCGGCGTCCTCGACGGCCCGCAGGTATCAGATAACGACAGGTTCGGGGCGTCGAGGACGCCGCCCCCTACGGCCTTACAAATCCAGATTTGTCGGTTTGTCAGTGCTGCGACGCGTAGTAGCGCCGGATGGTCTCCGCGTAGGCCTTGTCGATGCCGGCGCTCTGCAGCAGGGCGTCGGAGACCCGGAGGCCGTGCTGCAGGGCCAGCATGGCCATCTTGTAGGCGTAGCTGCGGGCGCTGGCCTGGTCCGAGCGGTCCTGCTTGTCCTGGGCGGCTGCCTGCTGGGCGGCCCAGCGCTCCGCCTCCCGCAGCTGCTCCTCGCTCCAGCGGCTGTGATCCTCGTTGAACTCCGTTTCCCAGCGGCTGTGGTCCTCGATGAATTCCTGCTCCCACTGCTCCTGCTTCGCCTCGGCGGCGGCCTGCCGCTCCCGGGCGCTCTGCCGGTCCAGCCAGAGCTGATAGTCCTTGTCGTAGAGGCCCAGCGCGGTCCCCAGGGCGTCCCGGAGCCGGCCGGTCTCCTTGTCATAGGCGCTGCGGGCCTTCTCATAGTAGTCGGGCAGCAGCTCCGCCAGGCGGCTCAGCCGCTCGTCGTAGGCCTGGTCGCCCCGGAGCTGGGCGTAGCTGGAGGCGTAGCCCCCGCTGAGGGCCGCGGCCCGGCCCATGCTGTCCTCCATGGCCCGGCGGCCCTGCCGGGTATACTGCTCCCGGGCCGCCCGGTAGAGGGGATCGGCCTCGGGGTCATAGGAGAAGGCGGGCCGGTCCAGCAGGGCCTCGGCGCTCTGCCGCGCCTGCTGATACCAGGCGTTGTCCTCCGCGCTCCATTCCTCCTCGGTCCATTCGTCTTTCTTCTTTGCCATGTTCTTCCTCCCTTCCTCAAAAACGCAGCCCGGACACCCCGTTGGGGAAATGGGTTTTGCAATACTGCCCCGCGAAGCTCTGCCAGAGGCGGTTGAAGGCGGCGGCCTCGTTGTTGTAGCGGTCCAGCTCCCCGTGCTCCAGGTCGATCCGCATCAGCAGATAGCGGAGATACAGCTCGTCGTAGGGATAGCCCACCAGCAGGCGGGTGCTCTGCAGCTCCGTCGTCTCGTCGTAGCCCCGGAAGGGGCCGGGGGCCTCCGCGTGGGCGCGCAGCAGCTCCGCGTGGATCTGGCCGTCCAGGGCGGAGAGCCAGCGCAGCTTCACGGCGGGGTCCAGCTCGTTGGGGCGGATCAGGTCCGCCCGGGTGATGGCCTCCAAAATCGTCACGGCGCACCGCCTCCCGCCTGTTCCAGGGCCGCAACCCGGGCGTTCAGCCGGGAGACCGCCAGCTCCAGATCGGCGATCTGGTTGCCCATGTACTCCAGAATGGCGTCCACGCGGCCGTTGTAGCCCGTCAGATTGGACAGCGCGCCGGGCAGGGCGGCCAGCAGGGCAGCAAATTCCTCCGGCGTGCCCGTGTAGCCGCCGTCCCGCGCGGTCTCGTAGGCGGAGCGGCCCGGGCGGCCCGCTACGGCGCAGCTCAGAACGTTCAGCGGTCTTGCCAGATAAATGCCCTTCATGCCAGCACCCCCTCCCGCAGCACGGGGCCCACCCGGCCCCGGAGGGGCCGGAAGCTGTCGGCTCCCACGTCGTTTTTGAGGCGGAGCTGGAGCTCCAGGTCCCCGGCCTCCAGGGCCAGGGTGTCCGCCTGGCTCATGGTCAGCAGCAGGAGGTTTTCCTCCGCCTCGTCCCGACGGAGCGTGCCGGTCCCGGCGGGACTGGCCGTGCCGTTGATGGCGTATTCCAGCACCGTCCGCCCGCCCTGGGCCAGGGTCAGGCAGACCGTGTCGGTCCAGCCCACCGCCAGGGGAAGCACCAGCTCCAGAGTCGGGGTGCTGCCCCGGAAGAACAGAAATTCGCCCTCTTCCATGCCTGTCCTCCTTACAGCCCAGCCGTCACGGCGGAGCGGGCGGCGTTCTCCTGCTGGCGTCGGATGAAGGCCTGCTGCCGCTCCTGCTGGCGGCGAGCCTCCGTCAGGATCTCCGCCACGGGCCGGGGGACCCGGACCGTAACGCCCCGGCGGATCGTGTAGCCCTTGCCGTTGAGCCCCACGAAGACGAAGTCCTCCTCCTTCCCCGTCGCCCGGGGGAGGGTGACGGATACGTATTCGGTTTGTTTGTTCATGGTACGACTCCTTTCTCGATTTCGAGTTAATAGTGAATAATGAAGAATGAACAATTATGGTATTTTTCAATTCTCCGAATTGAAAAATGAATTCAAATCCGTCGCGAAGCGACACCTCAATTTTTCATTCTTCATTTTTCATTCTTCATTCACCCAGCCGCGAGCTACGCTCGCGGCTGGGTGGCCGCCGCGGCCCGGGCCCTGGCCCGTTCCGCGATGCGGTTTTTCCGCAGCTCGTTTCCGATGGCGTCGTAGCCGCGGGCCTTCAGCCGCGGGGCCTGCTTCTTCGGGGAAGGCCCCGCTTGCTGCCCGCTTCCGATTTCTCCGCCATGGAGCCGCAGCTCCGGCTCCAGCAGCTCCCGCAGCCCCTGCAGCTGGGCCTCGGTCCGGGCCAGCCGCAGCCGCAGATCCCCGTTTTCCGCCAGGCGCCGCCGCAGGGCGTCGCGGCCCTTGAAGTCCATCATCTCCAGAGCGGCCAGGGCCTGGTCCGCCAGCTCGGGGCGGAAGAAGCCCAGCTGGAAGAACTGCAGGGCCATTTCGTTGTAGCTGAGCTTGTTGTAGCTGCTCTGCTTCTGGGCCGTCACCTCGACGTCCAGCTCCGTGGGCTCCCCCGCCTTCAGCAGGGAGTTGTCGAAGCGCAGGTACTCCACCGCGCCGTCCGGCCCGACGATCCGCAGCTTTCGCGGCGTGTCGTAGAACTGGCGGATCAGGGCGATGACGCAGCCCACCACCTGGCGGAAGCAGCGGTAGGAGCCCTGAATCTGATCCCGGCTCAGCTTGCCGCTCTGCTCCTGCATGGCGGCGATGGCGGAGGCCGCCGTGACGCCCCCGGCCACGCCGCCGTTGTTGACGTCCCGGTTGCCGGAGGTCTCCTTGATCTCGTTGATCTTGGAGGCCAGGATGTTCAGGTAATTGCCGGAGAGGGGAGCCACGGTGATCTGCCGCAGGGCATTCTCCTCGATGGAGCCCTGGACGTGGACGAAGGGCCGGGTCCAGTCGGCGTACTCCTCCTCGTTGACGCCGTCGTCGCCCCGCTTCAGCCAGCGGGGCGTGGCGGCGGCCACGCAGTTGGCCACGATGGCGTTGTTCATCAGGTCGATCTGCCGCTGGGCGTCCTTGCAGAGGTCCACGTAGCCGAAGCCGGCCGGCGTCCCCTCCTCCGGGAAGAGCACGTCCGCGAAGAAGGGGTAGAGGCCGTGCGAATAGAGGCCGCCGGCGTAGGCCGGATCGTTCTCTGTGGAGAAGAGGATCGTCTCGCCGACGAATTTGACGTAGTGCAGCACCGTCCGGCGGCCGCAGTTTTTCTTGTAGTACCAGTCGATGACGGGGGATTTGTCGGAGGTATCCACGCTGTCGTCGTAGAGATAGCGGCTGGCCGTGAAGCCGCCGCCCCGGAGCTGACCCTCCAGCTGGGGGTAGCGGGCCGTCAGCGTCTCGTTGTCCGCCAGCTCCACGTGGAAGAGATTCCGGCTGCGCTGGAGATCGGTGATCCCCGGCTCCCAGTAGAGGCTCAGGGGGTCCACCCGGACCACGGACACGTCCCCCAGGCCGCCGCGCTTGTCCCGGTCCCAGAAGACCCCGTAGATCGCCATGCCCGCCTTCAGCTTTTTCCACCAGTTGTCGGACCAGACCCCGGCAAAGTCGTTCTGCGCCAGGATCACCGGCACGACCCGGGACAGCAGCCGGGCCTCCGCCTCGTCGTCCGCCGCCCGGGGCAGGCAGGCGGGCTCCGGGTAGGCGTCCATGGCGTCGGCGTGCTTGGACAGCAGCACGTTCACCAGCCAGGCGGACTTGGTTTTCAGCCCCGTGGTCCCCTGCTCCGGGATATGCTCCCAGTGGCGGAGCTTCCAGAACTCTTCGTTTTCGATGATCCGCCGCTCCAGATTGGCCTTGCCGGCCTTGCAGCGCCGGAGCGTGTCCAGCGCCTCCCGGAGCTGCTCCCGCCCGATGGGCGGCGCCTCAGAAATGTGATTCATAAATTCTCCTTTCGTTCGCCGGGCGGCCCGCCGCGGAACGCGCCGCGGGAAACAGTCCGTCTTTTGGGACAGGAAATGTGCTACCCTATCCGTGACGCCGGGACGGCGGGCCGGACACAGACAGGTGATGTTTTCAAGATACTTTCAGCCGAAAAAAATGGAGTCGGTCTCCTCCTGCGTCAGACCCAGCAGGCCCACGATGCGCTGGATCTCCCCCAGCGTGAACTCGTCCTCCTGGAAAATCTTCCGGAACAGGGCCTCCGGGGTGAGCTCCAGGATGTTTGCCAGCTCCTCGGGCGAGATATCCTCGTACCACAGACAGTTCATCAAAAGATTGCTTTTCATGCTTGCGCCTCCTCTGTAATGTTTTTAAGATACCCGGATTATATCACAAAGATTTCTTTTTGTCAAGATACAATCTTGACTTTTTTGAAATAATATGCTAACATGAAGATACCAACGGAACACCATTTACGGAAGGGGTATCACCATGACCATCGCGGAAAAAATCAAGGCCCTGCGGAAGCAGGCGAAGCTCACCCAGACCGAGCTGGGCGAGATGTTGGGCGTCCAGAAGAACGCTGTCAGCAAGTGGGAGTGCGGCCGCGTCACCGACATCCCGGCGGGAAAGATCAAGGCCATGGCGAAGATCTTTGACGTCCAGCCCTCCTATCTGATCGACAACGAGCGCGACGAGCCTCGGCCCGGCGACCGGGAGCCCATCCCCGACGAGGACGTGAAGTTTGCCCTCTTCGGCGGCGACCAGGAGATCACCGACGAGATGTACGAGGAGGTCAGGCAGTTCGCGGCCTTTGTGAAGGCCAGAAACAGGAAGTAGGCAGCAGGCAACAGGCAACAGGCAATAGGCATTAGGCCCGCCTGTAGCGGCGAGCATTGCTCGCCACATATAGTCTGCTCCGACGAAGCATCAGACACCGGGCCCGGCTGTAGCGGCGCACAGTGTGCGCCACCCTGCACCCCGCCCGGGCGGAAATGCAAAGTGCAAAATGCAAAATTGCGGTGTTTTCAAATTGCCATTTGAAAACATTGAATACGGGAAACGGATTGCCACGGGCCGTTCCGGCCCTCGCAATGACAAAATCGGGACGTTTTCCGCCCGTAGGGGCCGAACTCGAAGAGTCACGAAGTATGCCCACATCGGCCCTCTGTACCCCGCCCGGACGAGGCGTCAGGCGCCAGGCCCGCCTGCGGGGACGGCGCTTTGCCGTCCGCCGTTCCCCGCTGCCCCGAATCATGCAAAGAAGGAACGAACCATGACCCAGCTTTCCACTCTGTACCAACGCGCGGAACAACTGAATATTCCCGTTTTGCATTATCCCCTGCCGCTGACGGGATCTCTGAGCTGCATGGACCGGGCGGGAAACTGCGCCATCGGCCTGGACCTTCCTCACCGCCGGAGCCGGAACGAGCTGCGGGTCCGGCTGGCCCACGAGCTGGGCCACTGCGTCACCGGCAGCTTCTACAACCGCTGGTCCCCCTGCGACGTCCGGCGGCTCCACGAAAACCGGGCCGACAAATACGCCGTCCACGCCCTGATCTCCCCGGAGGAGCTGGACGAGGCCGTGGCCGAGGGCCACACCGAGCCCTGGGACCTGGCCGACTACTTCGGCGTGGACGAGGCCTTTTTGAAGAAGGCGGTGTGCCTGTACACCTACGGAAATCTGGCGGCGGAGCTGTACTTCTGAGGCCTTTTCGTTTCGGGAGGCTGGCGCGGCGGGCGCTCAATGCTTGTCCCTACAGACCCTTTCGGAAGGGCTCTGTTGTCGGGACGCACCCCACCACCGGCCGTGAGGCCGGTCCCCCACCCCAGCAAGCAGGGGAGGTTTTGCAAAAAACCCGCGTTGTGCCGCTTGAGGCACGACGCGGGTTTTCGATTCGCTGCGCGGTTGAAAGCTGAAATTTTCAATTTTCAACTTTCAATTTTCAATTTACTTCAGTCCCATTTCCTTCAGGGCTTCCTTGCGGGAGAGGTTGACGCGGCCCTTCTCGTCGATCTCGGTGACCTTGACCCAGGTCATATCGCCGATGTTCAGCACGTCCTCCACCTTCTCGGTGCGCTTGAACTCCAGGTCGCGGATGTGGACCATGCCGTCCTTGCCGGGGGCCAGCTCCACGAAGGCGCCGATGGGGATGATGCGGACGACCTTGCCGTAGTACAGCTTGCCCACCTCGGGGACGAAGCAGATGTCCTCGATCATGCGCTTGGCAGCCTCGCAGGAGGCGGAATCGGGAGAGGCGATGTGGATGGTGCCGTCGTCCTCGACGTTGACCTCGGCGCCGGACTCGGCCACGATCTTCTGGATCATGGAGCCGCCCTTTCCGATGACCTCGCGGATCTTCTCCACGTCGATCTTGATGGTGATCATCTTGGGCGCGTACTCGCTGACCTCAGGCCGCGGAGCGGGGATGCAGGGCAGCATGACCTCGTTGAGGATCTCCAGCCTGGCCTTGCGGCAGCGCTCCAGGGCGTCGGCGATGATCTCCATGGTCAGGCCGTCGTTCTTCAGGTCCATCTGGATGGCGGTGACGCCCTCGGTGGTGCCGGCCACCTTGAAGTCCATCTCGCCGTGGAAGTCCTCCACGCCCTGGATGTCGGTAAAGGTCCGCCATTCGCCGGTCTCCTTATCGGATATCAGGCCGCAGGAGATGCCGGCCACGGGCCGCTTGATGGGCACGCCGGCGTCCATCAGAGCCAGGGTGGAGCCGCAGATGGAGCCCTGAGAGGTGGAGCCGTTGGAGCTCAGGACCTCAGAGACCACACGGATGCAGTAGGGGAACTCGTCCACGCTGGGCAGCACGGGCACCAGGGCCTTCTCGGCCAGGGCGCCGTGGCCGATCTCGCGGCGGGAGTCACC
>JAFWTG010000112.1 GCA_017519005.1 Oscillospiraceae bacterium
AAAACTGGCAAATTGGAGTTGGAATAACTCCTTTTTGCTTCACTTTTTCAGATTTCCAGCGTTTTTTGTCCAGTTTTCCAGAAATATACGCTTGAACCGCAGATTTCACCCTCTGAAACCTACGGTTCTTTGACAGACTGACAGCCCGGCTTCGCGAAAACGCGAAGCCGGGCTGCTCTTTGCCTGTGTACGCTATTGCAGCGCCAGTCCCTGCTGCTCCTGATTCCTGCGGGCCTCCAGGGCGGCCAGGCGCTCCCTGGCGCTGTCCTGGAGCTGGCGGACGCCCTGCTGATCCTCGTACTCCCGCTGCTCCTCTGCGCTGCGCTGGGGCTTCCGGGAGGCCTGGTATTCCTCCGTCAGGGCCAGCAGCTCCCTGGCGTACCGGATGCGGGCCTGCTCGTAGGGGTTCTTGCCCCGCAGCTCCGCGATGGAGGCCGCGCCGCGCTGGCCCTGCTTTCTCTGCAGATAGGCCAGGGTATTGACGCGAAGGGTCTCGAAGGCCTCGTCGTAGGCGGCAAGCGTATGGGCGGCCCGGGGGTCGTCCACCATCAGCTCGTCCCGCCCCGCCTCGTTGTCGGGGTCCCTCCGCTTCAGCTCCCGCCGGACCAGGGCTGCGCCCCGGGCGGCGTCGATCATGCGCTCCCAGGCCCCGGAGCTGCCGCGGGAGTTGGTGAGGTCCTCCACCCGGAAGCTGTTGGCGTCGTCCCGCAGCATCAGAGACAGCCGCTTGCGCAGGTCCTCGGCGCCGCCCACGGTAAATTTGCGGTCGGTGGCGCCCACCTCCAGCAGGCCCTCGGCCTTCGCCCGGTAGGGCGTGAAGGGCAGCTTCTTCTGCACCCGCATCCGGGCGGCCCGCTCCACCGTCTGCAGCGCGCCGTAAAACAGGTTCTGATTGGCCCCTGCCTTCAGCTTGTAGGCCTCCTCCGGCAGCTCCGCGAAGGCGTCGTCCTCGACGATGCGCAGCTTCTCCGGGTTCTCCCGCACATAGCCCCGGAGGGTCTCCAGGCGTTTGCCGGCGGCGTTGAGCTCGGCCTCGCTGAGGCCCCGGCCCCGAAGGGCGAATTTCAGCATATCGGGGGTCATGGCCTGGAGCTTGTCGAACATGGAGCGGCTCATGACCTTCATGCGGTCCATCTCGGTCACGGTCAGGTCCCGCAGGCCAAAGGAGGAATCGTTGTCGATGCCCTCGACGCCCTTGAAAAAGCCCTGCTCGTCCACCTGGTACATCAGATTGCCGGCGTGCCGGTCCACGTTCAGGCAGAGCAGATCCAGGACCTGCAAATCCGCGATGCTCTTCAGGGCCGCGTTTTTCTGCTCCCGGTTCGACAGGGGTTCGCCGTTGAGGTGCCGACAATCCCGCTCCATCTTCGCGCCCAGGTCCAGGCCCTTGCCGAAGTTCATGAAGGTCCCTTCCACGGGCTGACCGTTCTCGTCCAGGAAACGCATGCTGTCGGAGCGGGCCAGCAGGCTGCCGGCGCCCAGCAGGTCGGCCACCGCGCTCATGGCGGTGTTGCGGTTGTCCAGCCGATCTCCGTCCTTCAGCTCCAGGCTGTAGGTGTTGAGCATGGCGGCCACGCCGTTGATCGTCTGGTTGAGGCCGTCCGTCAGCGTCTTCATGGCGTTCTTGGAGATCCGATCGGTCCGGATTCCCTTTGTCTGCAGCCAGCTCTTCACGTCGGCTGGCTGCAGCGCTTTCTTTTGCAGCTTATTTCGTTTTTTGTTCAGCTCCGCCAGAAGCCTGCCCAGGAAGAAGTCGTCGCTGTCCTCCGCCGTAACGGGTCTCTGGTCCAGGTGCTGCATCGGCTGGCCCAGAGCCGCGAGCCTCCCGGCGTTTTCCCGCATACTGCCCAGGATGCCCCGCAGCGCCGCCGCGCCGGCGGGGTCGCACTGGGCCGCAGCTCTTTCCACCAGCTCCAGGAAATCCGCCTTATTATGGACCCGGGTGGTCTTGGTGAAGACGCCGGAGCGCGCTTCCCCGTTGGGCCCCAGGAAGGTGATGGGAATACGGCTGGACTGCATGTGGCCCAGCCTGCCGTGCCGCCGCCCCCGGAGGTCGATGGTCCGGGTCCTGGCGCTCTCCTGGATTATGGGCAGGACGTTGTAGCCCTTTTCCTCCGGATTGTATTTGCTGACGGCGGTGAGGTCCAGGGCCAGCAGGAGCTGGAGCTTGGAGATCAGCCCGGGCATGCCCTCGTCCAGCCGTTTGCCGCTTTGCCGGGCGTCGGTCAGATATTTTTCGCCCGCCGCCCCCGCAGCGGTGAGCTGGTTCAGCAGCGTTTCCCGCCGCTCCAGGGTGAGGATGGGCGGCAGACCGTTGGGGCCCAGCTCGCAGAGGGACTCCATCGTCTCCTCCACGGTGTGCAGCGCGTTCTTGCAGCTTTGAAAGAGCTCCGAGGAGGCCTCCTCCGGCCCCAGCCGCTCCGTGAGGCGCTGCAGCTCCTCCAGAAGGGCTCTGCGCTCCTCGCGCGGGATAAAATTGACCTTTGGCATGTGTGAACACCTCTTTCAAGCATCCATTTTCAGGCAGGCCCGGCGGGATCGCCCCGCGGGCAATCGGCCGCCCCCCGCTCAGAGGCTGATGGCGCCGTCCTGGTTCTGAGGCTGTTTTTCCCCGGGCTGTTCTCCTTCGGGCGGAAGGCCGTGCTCCCGCTGGTATTCCCGCAGCCTCTGCTGCGCCGCTCTGCGATCCGCCTCGCTGCGGCGCGTCTGCATCTCCCGCTCCTCCCGCTGCGCTTCGGGATCCTCGGGACCGGCCACCAGCTTCTCATACTCGGTGGTGGCGTCCAGGAGCTTTTTGGCGTAGTCGATGCGGCGCTGCTCATAGGGATTCTTGCCCACCAGATCGTCCAGGGTCCGGGCGTGGCGCTCGTCCATCTTCTTTAGCAGATATTCCGTCGTCTTCATCCGCAGATTGGAGAACGCCATATCATAGTACTTCCGGTAGGAAGCGGCCTCCGGACTGCTCAGCAGTGCGTTGGGATCCGGTATCCTGCCCGCCTGCCCGGCGTTTTCCCCGGCCATCTGCGCGTTCTTCGCCTGCCGCTCCAGATAGCCCGGCACGTGGGCCACAATCCGCGCCGCCTCCACCATGTCTTTGAATTCCCCGGAGCTCCTGCCGCCCTTGGTCAGATCCTCCACCTTGAAGTTTCGGCTCTTGTCCCGGAGCAGCTTGCCTACGCCCTCGGCAGCGTCCGCCAGGCCGCCCACGGTGTAGCGCCGCCGGACGTCGGAGGTCTTGGTGAGCTCGGGGGTCATGGTATCGTCGATGGGCTCGAAGGGGAGCCCGTTCCGCTTCCGGTATCTCTCGCACGAACGGATCTCGCCGAGAACCCGGTCAAACATATTTTTCCGGTCGGGGTTTTGGCTGTGGCGGGGATGGGAGAGCTCCTCCTCCTTCAGCTTGATGAACTCATCGTCCGGCACGGTCTTGAGGATGCGGGCCATGATGCAGGTTTTGACGTGCTCCAGGCGATCCGCGGCGGCGCTCAGCTCCTGTTCGCTGAGGCCCAGGCCGCGCAGCCCGAAGCGCAGCTCGCCGGGGGTCATATCCATGATTTTATCCGCCATGGACTTGCTCACGACCCGGCATTTCCCGATTTCGTCGTCCGTCAGGCGGCGGAGGCCCATAGAGGAGTCGTTGTCGATGCCCTGCACGCCGTTGATGAAGCCATCCCGGTCCACGCGGTACATCACATTGCCCTCGTGCCGGTCCACGTTGAGGCAGATCAGATCGAGAATCTGCAGATCTGCAATATCCTTCAGCAGGCGGTTCCGTTTCGCCGCGTCGCTCAGGGGCTTGTCGTTCATGTGAACGGATTGCTCCGGGTGGGCATCCAGGTCCAGGCCCTTGCCGAAGTCCATGAAGGAGCCCTCTACCACCGTGCCGTCCGCGTCGCGGAAAAGCATATTGTCGGAGCGGGCCAGAAGCTGCCCGACGCCCAGCAGCTCCGCGGCGGCGCTCATGGCGGAGTTGCGCTGATCCAGCCGGGTCCCGTCCTCCAGCTCCAGGTTGAAGCCGTTGATCTCGTTGCCGGGGTTCTGCAGCAAGGCCTCGGAGCCGACGGCCAGCGCCTTCAGCGCCCTGGGAGGAATCCCCGCGGGGTCGAATTTCATCTTCCGCATCAGCTCACGGACGTCCGCCTCGCTGACCGCCTTGCCGTTCCGGTCATCCCGCAGGCCCTTCAGGCTCCATTGGATGGAGGCGATGATATAGTCCTGGCCCACGTTCTCTCTGATGGGATCGCCGACGATGGTCCTGTGCGTGCCGTTGGTGTAATACGCTCTGGCCGCATCCAGAAAGCTGTCCAGCTTCTGGCGGCCGTCCTCGCCGCAGAGTCCCTTGACCTGCTCCAGAAGCTTCCGGAAATTCGCCGCGGCTTCCACCTTTCGCGCCTTCGTGAAGACGCCGGTGCGGGTCTCCCCGTTGGGCCCCCGGAGGGTCATGGGAATTCGGGCGGACTGCATATTGCCCAGCGTCTGGATATTCTGATTGGACAGATCCACGGTCCGGAGACCGCTGCTCTCCTGCAGCTCCGAGAAGGACTTGGGAAGGCTGGGATCGTAGCGGAGCAGGGCGTTGTAGTCCCTGGCCAGATGCTCCTGAAGCTTGCGCGCCGCTTCCGCCGCGGGGCTGTTGGCCCGGGCGCCTCTTTTCTCGTCCGAAATCTGCTGCAGAAAATCGTCGCCCATCGCGCCGATCCTTCTGTACAGCTCCAGCAGCTCTTCCCGCTCCGCGGGACTGACGGCGTGCTCCAGGCCCCTCGCCTCGATCTCGTAGAGCGCGTCCACGCGACTGTCCAGCTCGTCCAGCGCCGCGCTGTAGCGGTCATAGGCTTCGTAGGATAACGGCTGGTTTTCGAGATCCGCCTCGGGGTCCTCCTCCAGCTGCTGCCGCTTCCATTCCTCCAGATCCGCCTGTTGGCTCTGGGCTGTGTCGCGCAGCTGCCTGATCAACTCCGCACGCTCGGCGCGGAACGGGTAATTTGCTCTTGGCATATGTCTTTTCCTTTCTGGCACAGGCCGCTCAGTGGAGATTGATCTCCGCCGCAGGAGCCTGCTCCCGCTTGTTTTCCTGTCGTTTTGCCTGGGTCTCCAGGCGATTCTGAACGTCCAGCTTCTCCTGGCGCTCCGCCTCGGCGTTGGGATCATCCAGCCTTCTGTAGGTATCGACGGCCTTTTTCATATCCAGGGCGTACTGGATGCGCTGTCTCTCGTAGGGACCGTTGGCCCGCTCCAGCAGATCGCGCACGTTATCCACATGGCGCTGGCGCATCTTGCGGGCCAGGTACTTGTCGATCTGGTTCTTCAGATTCCGCATGGTTGCATCCGAAAGCTCCTTCTCGGCCCGGACCGCTTCGTCGTCCCGGAGCGCCTGGAAGCCCCGGTCCATGATCTTCAGCGCATTGCCGGACAGCTTTTTGACGTCAAGGCCAACGTTCTTCAGGAACTTTTTGGAGAAGCCGGACTTGAATTAATCCTCCGCCGGAACGTGGAAGGACAGGTAGCACAGAGCCAGATCGGGTCTGCTGGAGGGATTGCGGCCGTTCCAGTTCTTATTGATTTTTTTGTCCCGCTCGAGCCCTTTCAGGTATTCCACGTAACTTGACACAAACTTGTCCAGCTCCTGCTGTCCCTCGGCATTGCATTCCCGCTTGGCCGCGTCGATGTAATCCTGCAGACTTCCCTGGACGTCCAGCTCGCTCCGGGCGGTGAAGAAGCCCTCCCTGCGGCTGCCGTCGGCGCCCACCACGGTCATGGGGATGCGGCTGGACTGCGCGCCGCCCACGTGATCAAGCTCCACGCCGCGGATATCCACGGTCAGGGTCCGGGCGTCGTCCTGGAGCTCCGGCAGGGAGCGCCGGAACTCCTCCCGGTACTGATTCAGAACGTTGTAATCCACAGAGAGCAGGCCCTGCAGCTCCTCCACCAGGGCCGGGGTTCCCTCGTTCAGCTTCATGCCGCTCTGCTCCGCGGCGGCCAGGTAGCTCTCGCCGGCGAGGGCGGTCTGCCGGATAGCCTCCAGCAGCTCCGTCCTGTTCTCCTCTGTCAGGGCCGGGGCGAGGCCGTTGAGATCCAGCCTGGAATAGCGCTCCATCATCCGGTCCAGGCTCCGGATCGCTTCGGTATAGGCCTGGAACTGGGGGCTGGCGTTGTACTCCAGCTCCTGCAGCTGCTGTATCAGGGCGCGTCGTTCGTCCATGCCGGGAAAGCCGGAAACTCTTTATCTGCGAGCCATGCGCATTTCCTCCAAATTGTTTTTCTTGATACAAAGGGATGCACGATCGGTGCGTCCCGCACGGTCTGTGCATCCCTCTGGGTGGTCGGTCGTTCACGGCGTCGAGGCGCGCAGCACCGGAGCCTCGGGCTCCTTTTCTCTCTGCGGTGAATTGACCTTCTTATATTCTTCCTCCAGCACCCTGCCGCCGTCGCCGTTGGAAAGGCCCTGGTTGATCCTGCTGCGCAGGGACGGGTCGCTGCGGTACTGGTTTGCCAGGGCGGAAAAGCCCGGGCTGCTGTGAATTTGCTCGGTACGGACCTGGAAGGCCCGGTTCGTGATGTTCTGATCCGGTCCGGCCGTCATCGCCATCTCGCGGGCCGCCAGAATGGCCGCCAGCTTGTCCACGCTCACGCCCCCGCTGCCCTTTCCGGTGCTCTTGACGGCCTGGTTCACCTGCCACTGGGCCGAGCGGACCGAGTGGGTCCTGGCGTCATGCAGGATGGACTTGCTGAGCCTGCCCACCTTGCCCTCGGCGGCCAGCTGGGTATAACGCTCCCGGGCCTTGTCGTCGCCCATGGCCCGCAGGAAGGCGGAGCCGGGCTGCTTGAGCTTCTTGATCTCCCGGTCGAGCTCCTCCTTGCCGATGATGGCGTTGGGATTCCCCTGGGAGAGCGTCCGGATGGCGGTGGCGGCGGCGCAGCCGTCCACGGTCATGCCCCGGCTCAGCTGCTTCTGGGTGGCGGTCATCAGCTGGGCGGCGCTCCTGGCGTTGCCGGTCAGCACGTCCATGCCGTATTTCTTCTCGTCCACGTGCCGCCGGTGGCTGGGAGCTTCCGCGTTGTGGGCCCGGTTGATGTCGTTGCAGTAGGCGGAGAACTCCTCCTGGGGCATCAGATACTTCAGGACGCTCATGGCCTCCTTGGAGGCCGCGGCCTGCTGCTTGCCGCCGGGAGTCTTGCCGTCGCCGTCGTTGTAGCGCTGGATCACCTGTGCCAGCTCCCGGGCCGTTTTGCCGTCCATGGGGATGCCCTTCTCCGCCAGGCTGCGGGCATACTCCATGCGCTTGATCATCTCCGCGAAGCGCTTGCTCTCGCGCTCCTTCTGGACCGCGCTCTGGGTGGCGAAGCTGTCCTCCATGGACTTCATGGCGGTTTCCAGCATGACGGCGTCATCCCGGACCTTGTAGCTGCTCCGGTCGTATTTCCGGATCAGCTCGTCCTGCCGGCGCTTGATTTCGCCCATCTTGGAGATCAGCTCCGCGCCTTTTCCGGCCCGGCCCAGCTGCAGGGATTCGGGGTCCCTGCACAGGCGGCGGAAGCTGGCTTGCCTGGTCAGCCGCGCGGAGAGGGCGTCCAGGGTCCGGGGGTTGGCCGGCGCGTTGGCGTTTTTCCCCATCAGAACGGTGGCCGCTATGATGCCCGCGATCTGGGCCGGTCCCAGGGTCGGCGCGGTGCGCAGGCGCCGGATGTACTGCCGCCAGCTCTCTCCCTCGCGGGCGGGCTCGGCGCGCACAGGGCTGTTTTTCACTTCGTTGGCCATCGCTTCTTATCCTCCGTCATTCTTCTTCAGGCCGGGCAGGGCCCCGCGTGCCTTCAGATGAATTGCAGCAGGCCGGCGAAGCCCGTGACCTCGAAGACCTCCATGACCATCTTGTTCACGTTCTTGAGCTTCAGGCTGCCGCCCTTGCGCCGCATCGCCATAAAGGCCTTTTTCAGAATCCGCAGGCCGGCGCTGGAGATATAGTCCAGATCCTGCATATTCAGGATGAGCTCGTCGAAGCGCTCCGTCAGGTCCATGACGACCTTTTCGGCTTCGACGGAGGTGTTGGAATCCAGCCTGCCGATCATGACAAGCTCTCCTTCCGTTCCCCGGTTGATTAAATTCAGATTCAGACTCATTCGTTCGTTCCC
Organism: Oscillospiraceae bacterium; assembly: GCA_017519005.1. GTDB lineage: Bacteria > Bacillota > Clostridia > Oscillospirales > Oscillospiraceae > JAFRPC01. The sequence goes on from JAFWTG010000112.1 coordinate 8,128, forward strand.
TCCGTCCTGGTCTCAGCGGCGTCGGCCTCCCGGCTCTCCGCTGCCTGATCGTCCTGCCGGGCGGCTTGCCTCCGGCGGTTTCGGTCTTTCTTTTGCTTTTTGGCCTCCTGCCGGGCAAGCTTTTCCGCCTGCCTGGCCCGGCGCTTCTCCTCCTTGGCCTTCTTTTCCTGCTCCTCGTCCTTGTCGACGGGAACAGGCTTCTCGGAAACGCTGAACTGCTGCGGCATATTCCTGATGAAGCTGCGCAGCGCCCGGCGGTTGGAGAGCCAGCCGGTCAGACTCCGGCCGGAAAAGGCCGTCAGCACGGGGATCCCGTCCTGATAGGCGAAGACCAGAACGGCCGGTCTTGTGAGCACATAGCGGATCACGCAGGCCGCGGCCTCAGGCTGCTGGGACAGATACAGGCCCCGGCCGATGCTGCCCATCACGCCGACGGCCAGCTGCCGCGCCTTGGTCTCGGGACAGTTGACCCGCAGCCGCTTCGACTTCCTGCACACGCCGAGGAAGCGGACCGCGCCCGCGCCGTCGGCCACGCCGTTGGACAGGGCAAACTGGCCCTTTTCCAGGACGGTCAGGCGTCCGTCCTGGGCCAGCTGCGTCCGGCCCAGCAGGGCGCGGCGGATCTCCTGTCTGGCTTCTCGATTCATGGTGATTCTCCTTTCCGCGCGCTACCCGTTCCGGGCGCTGCCGAGGACCTTCTCGTTGCGGACGGACAGGTCGTAGTAGACCTCGTCGGCACGGAAGATGTTGCTGCGGATCTCGCTCAGGTCCATGGGCCCGAACTGATAGAAGGGGCACTTGTAGGAAGGCGTATACTTGGTCTTCAGCGGGAAGGAGTTGAAGGACACGATGATGGAATTGCCGGTGCTCTCCTGGTTGTTCAGCCGCTGCAGCTCGCTGGGGTAGATCAGCGGGCGGACCTGGGTATTGGTGGAGACGTTGATATCGCCGGCCCGGCTGCCCAGGGAGCTGGAGGTGCTGCTGGTGCGGACCGTCATATTGCCGCACATCTCGGAGAACATCTTACAGGTATCGGTATCGTTGGAGCCGATGAACATCTTGACGCCGCAGTTGCCGATGACGATGTCCGCCACCTCCTTGCCGTAGACGTTGGTCAGCTGGACGAAGGACTGAACCACCATGGTGAACCAGATCTTTCTGGAACGGCCGACGGTGATCATCTGGCCGAACTTGTCGATCTTCGGCATATTGCCAAACTCGTCCATGATGAAGTAGACGTTCCGCGGCAGGGTCTGGCCGGGCAGGTTCGTGGCGATCTTGATGAGGCCCTTATAGGTGGACAGGATGAAGAGGGAGGCCAGCGCGTGGCGGGTATCCTTTTCATCGGGAATCTTCAGGAAGAGGGCGGAGGGCTCGTAGGCGAAGCGGTCCGCGTGGATGTCGGTGGCGCTGGTCAGGCTGCAGAGGCCGCGGTCGTTGAAGAGGCTCAGCTTATCCATGGTGATGGACATGTAGGAGCCCAGGGTGGCCTCCGGCGCCGAAAGCACCTGGCGGGACAGCTGATAGGCCTGGGAGAGCTTGCTGCGGCCCTCGAAGAATTCCTTCAGATTCTGGTAGTTGTTGGTGTTGTCCGTCAGCGCCTTGCTGACGTTGAAGAGATTGAACTTCTCCTTGGTCATCTCCAGCCTGGGATCGGCGCTGTCCTCCAGCATGGCAAGCACGGTGGCCTGGACGATGCTGCGGGCGCCCTTCTCCCAGAGAGGATCCTTCTCGTTCTGGACGGGGATCAAGCCGCCAACCAGGTCGCTCAGGTCCTCGTACATGGCGTCGTAGATCTTCTGGCGCTCCACGGAGACGTCGTCCTTGCAGTGGCTGGCGTCGATGTAGGCGCGGCCCTGCCATTCGATCCAGGGCTCGTCGTCCTTGCCCTCGCCGTCCATTCGCTGCAGATCGGGGTACTCGCGCATCGGGTCGATGTGGGCCACGATGCCGGAGCCCAGGTTCAGATACTCCTGGTAGGCGTCCCAGATGGGCTCCAGGGGGTTCCAGCGGCTGGAGGAGTAGGTATCGCGGAGGTCCAGAACCATCACGTTGTAGCCCCGGCTCTTGAGGAAGCCGGAATGCAGATCGAAGAGCTCGCCCTTGGGGTCCGTCATAATCATGGAGCTGCCGCAGTTGGTGGCGCCCAGGATCTGGATCATGGGGTTGATCAGGGTGGTGGTCTTACCGGAGCCGGTGGCGCCGATGACCAGCGCGTGGACGCCGGGCTTGAAGTTGCCCACCAGCTTGCCGTGCTTATCCAGCACGGCCCGGGCCGGGAAGCCGTCCTTCTTGGCATCCTCCAGGGTGTCGTAGGTAAAGGGCGGGAAGTACTTGTCCCGCTCCTCCTCCGTCAGAAAGCGGCTGTTTTCCAGGGAGGCCTCGATCCGGTCCTTCTCGCCGCCCTTGCCGCGCAGCATCTTCGTGGACTTGTTGGAGCTGCGGAAGCCGCCGTTGAGGGCGTAAATCGCGCCCAGCAGGATCACGATGGCAAGACCGATGGTCCAGGTCAGCGGCTGGATCAGCCAGCGCAGGTTGAAATGCCAGCTGCCGCCCGAAACCGCCGCGCTCAGATTGTCGATGATGAAGCGGATCATGGTGCCCAGCAGCAGGGCGGAAGCAAGGAAGATCACGACGCCGAGGGCGATCGTTTTCCTGTCCGCCTGCTGAACCCATTCACGCACGTCTTCCCAGATTTTTTTGAAGAACATGGCATTCTCTCCTTCATTTCGTTGGAACGTTCCGCGCTCAGCGGGCGTCGCCGCTCGCTTCTTCCATGGCGGTTTCCCCGGGCTCCGTGCTGCCGTTCTCCCCGTCGGGCTCGGTTGCGACGCCGCTGGGTTCCGGTTCGGAGCTCTCGCTCTCTTCGCTGCTCTCGACGTAGGCCGTTTCCTCCGGTTTGCCGGATTCCACGCTGTCCCAGTCGATGCCGGAACGGTCCGCGGGCAGCTCGCCGTACTTCGCCTCGTGCTCTGTCACAATCAGGGACCCGTCGCTCTGCGTCAGAAGCTTCAGGCGAAGCTCCGTGGCAGACAGCTCGCAGCGCAGCAGCAGCTCGCTCTCGCCCGGGGTCTCGCCGGCGGCGAGGCGCAGCTGCAGCTCGGACGCCGCGCGGTTCAGACTCCGCACGGAGACGGACTCCCGGCCGGAGAGGAGCTCGACGCTCCAATCGGGCTCATAGGAGAGCATCCGGACGCCGACGATCAGCTGCCCGTTCTGCTCGGAGAAGATCCGGTATGGGTGGTGGCTGTTGGCGCCGCCGCTGACGTTGGCCTGGGTGCGGACGCCGGAAACCGTCAGAATCCTGCAGACCAGGTGATCGTCCGCCTGCTGGGTTTCCAGCAGCAGAGACATGCGGTAGAGCCGGTCGGGGGTATCAAACTCCGGCGCGGGGAAGGAGGGCTGGGCAGGCTCCTGGCTCTGCCCCGGTTCTGTGGCCGCGGGCTCCGGCCCTTTATCCGTTTTCCTGGGCTGGTTTTCCGCCTCCGGTATCTCCGGCTCCGGGCTCCGCTCCGTGGGCTCCGCAGCGGGCTCCGGTTCCGTCCAGTCGCCCTGCTGCAGGGCCAGCTCCAGCATCACGCGGCCCTCCCGGAGCGGCTTGAGCTGGAAGCGGGTCGCGCCCCTGCGGTCCTGTTCGGCCCGCTCGACGGAGAGGATCCCGGGATCCTCTCCGCCGTTGACGACAGTCCAGCGGTAAGCCGGGGCATCGTCGTGGGGCAGGTCCAGCAGCATACTGCCGTCCGACTCGTTTTGCCAGGTGAAGGGGTAGGGCGTATCCGCGCCCTCCTGATGGACCTCGGTCTTCGTAAGACCGATCACCAGGGCGATGGCCGCAGCCGCCAGCAGGATGCCGCCCAGAACCAGGATGGGAAGCAGTCTGCGCTTGCGCTTCTCCCGCTGTTCCAGCCGTTCGCTGTCAAACAGAAAATTATCTGACATACTCTCTCCTCCTCGGCGGCATGACGCTGTTTGTGGGCTCCGGCGTGGGCTCCGGCGTTGGGTCCGGCGTGGGGTCTACATAGGAATCCGGGTCGATCCAGTCGTACTCGCAGCGCGTACAGACGCGATGCCTGTAGCCCCGCTCCGTCGCAGTGGGCGCAACGATGATCCAATCGCCCCATTCGTGCGGCTCGCGGACGACACGGCCACACTCCGCGCATACGCCCGGATGCGTCTCGTCGTCCTCGGGGTCAGAGGTCCATACGTAATGGTGCACGTCCGTCTCCACGTAGCCGCAGACGGAGCAGCTCCGGTAGTGGGTTTCGGGGTCGCGCTCCAGCCACTTGCTGAGCTCGCAGGGCTGAACGTCCACATAGCCGCAGACCGAGCAGGTTCTGCTGTGCGTGCCGTCGTTGTTGCTGGTAATATTGGTGAACTGGCAGCTCTCAGTCTGCACCTCGCCGCAGCGCGTACAGACCTTATTGTGAACGCCGGGCTTGCCGGAGCTCCGCTCCCAGACGCCGGTGTGACCCAGGGCGCTGATGACGGTGCTGGCCAGGTCGATCTGGTTTTCGCCCAGCGGGTCGCTGAAGTACTTGCCGCAGACGGAGCAGGAGAAGTACTCGGTATGGCCGTCGCTGGTGCAGGTCGGGGCCAGGGCCACCGACTGGACGATGGTGTGCTCGTGGACGACGGTCTCGTCGGCGTCTCTGGCCTGCGCCTCCGCCAGCAGAGCGTCCACGGGGTTCGTCTCCGTCGGAACGGAGACCGTCACCGAGACGGACACGGAGGAATTCTCGCGGGAGGTCATGGTGATGCGGTAATAGGCCACCGAGCTCGTATAGTTGTGGGGCGGGATAAAGACGACGTACTCCGTATCCACGCGGCCGGCGGTCGGCGTATAGATCTCGGAGACCTCCCAGGTGCCGGTGTCCGGCGTGATGGAGCTCCAGAGCGCCGCCTCCTCGTAGTGGCCCAGCTCCCTGGCCTGCTGGGCGTACTGCGCCAGCAGCTCGGGCGTGTAGCCGCGGGTATCCTCCAGGTCCGCGCGTCCCTGGCCGCCGGTGGAGGGATCCACGCGGGTCAGCACCACGTCCAGGCCCTCCTTGGAGCCCTGGAGCTTGGGAACGATGCGAACGCCGTCGCCGGCATACAGCGAAACGTCGAGGGTACCGCCGGTGGGAATGGTCTGGTCGTTGTCGCGGTCGCCGCGGTCCGTGGGACTCTGGACGACGGCCACCGTACCGGCCAGCAGGATATCCGCAAGGCTGACGCGCAGGGGCTTGGTCTCCTCCACCAGGGCGTTCAGCACGCGGGTGATCTGGAAGTTGGACATATCCAGCATGGCGGAGAGCGTATCCAGCTTCCAGGTGGCGTTGATCTTCTCCTGGCCCTCCGGGATCGGGACATCCGGATCGGCCAGAGGCTCCAGCTCGATCCAGCGGATGTCGCTCATATCGCGGATCAGGAAGCGCAGATGCGCCGTGTTTCCGGCCTGGAAGACGTTGGGGCTGCTCACGTACTTCCGCACGTCCGGGTAGACCGCGGTAGACAGATTGCCGGTCTCGTCCAGGAAACCCACCGTCATGCGGATGGGGCCGGTGGTGCCGCTGTTGAAGCTGCTGTCGCTGAGCGCGGTCTTCAGGTCCACGTCCAGCAGGGAGACAAGTCCGCTGGGCGAGAAGCGGGCGGGCAGCCGCGACGGCACCATATTGCCGCGGAAGCTCCACTTGTGCTCCAAGGTACCCGAGGCGCTCAGATCCAGAATCTCCGCGTTTTCAAAGCCGACGCTGATGCGGCCCAGGCCGACCATGTTGATGCCGCGGATCTCCCGCAGATTGGGAATGTTGAAGGTGATATCCAGCACCTGGCCGGGATAAATCTGGCGGATGCCCTTGTCGGTCAGGTAGATGTACTTGGTGCGGTACTCCATTCCGCCGGGATCGTCCGTGGTGAAATAGAGCGCCAGGGCCAGGTCGCATTCATCCGCGCTGAGATCCTGCTTGACGGTGCTTTGATCCACCTGAAGCAGGACGTGCTGGATGGTGGGCGGAATCGGCGTGGAGGGTGTGATGCCCAGCGTCAGACCCAGATCGGCGTTGCCCGCGCCGTAGAGATAATAGGAGTCGATCAGCACGCCGCTGCGGATGCGCTGCAGCACGGCGAAGCTGATGGGCACGTGGACGGGCCGCACGGAGTTGGTCTTGACGTTGACGCCGGTGATGGACTCGAGATAGTTGGCGTTCAGGCCCAACGAGTAGAACACCGGACGGCCGCTGGCGTCTGTGGTGAGCTCCATGTTGCCGGTGCTGACCCGCAGCGCGCTCTGCGTCATCGTATCGGTATACATGACCTCCGCCTGAAGGGCGTATTCCTCCGGCTTGGTGGCCGCGCTCTCCGTGGAGGGATAGATGAAGAGGTTCAGGCTGTCGTCCTTGGAGTTGGGCTCCCGGTTGATCTTTGCCACCCAATCGTCGCCCATGGGGAAATCGTTATCCTCGAAGCCAAAGGTGATGGTGGATACGCCGGTGTCGCCGTAGATGTCCGCCGGGTCCGCTTCATTCTTCTTGCGGTAGACGCCGATGTCCTTCGTCAGGCTTTGCGGTCGGTTCCAGCTGGCGCGCAGCGTCACGCCGTCGCCGTCCGCGTACTTGTAGTCATACTCGCCGTTGCCGTTGATGTAACGGGTGCCGACGCCCTCCACCAGATAGACCGATACGTTGTCGATGGTCCAGTTGGTTGAGACGCTGCTTCGGACCTCCAGCTTCATATCGAGGATGGACTGGATATCGTCCACGGTAATGATGAATTTATCCGCGGTGCCGGGGCGGAACTGGTAGTTCTTGTCGCTGACGCAGAAGTCAACGTCCTCTCCGATTCCGTTTACGACCCGTGTTTTCTTGTCCTTCAGGCCGGAATACTGGTTCATCAGATGGACGATATCGGCGGGCTCCACGTCCTGCTTCTGGCCGGAATGGTCGAAGTAGGAGAAGCTCATATCCACGCCGCCCTCCATGATCGGGTCGGTGTACTGCACGTACTCGCCGGTGGTGGGGTCCTTATCGGAGCGGGTCTCGTAGCTGCCGGTGGCGATGGAGATCAGCAGGCGCGTGCTGTAGCTGGTCTTGGTGACCTCAAAGGTGTGGGAAATCTGGGAGATGGTCCGGCCCTCCGTGCCGCGGGTGGAGGCCTCGGCGCCGGGGTCCTGATAGGTAATGCCGACCCAGCCCAGGCCCTGATCGGAATCGCTCTGGCAGTACCAGGTGGGCGTGATCTTTCCGGTTCCCTCCTTCTCCACCTTGATGTACTCGATCTGCAGCTTATCGTAGATATCGCCGTTGGAGTCCTGATCGTCGGGGATGATCCGGACCGAGTTGAGATCGCCGTAATCCTGGGTGGCGGGGATGTAGAATTCCGCCAGCGCGCCGGTGCGGAAGCCGTCGGCCTTCAGCTGCTGGTTTGCCAGCACGCAGCCGCTCTTTCCGTATTCAAACAGCAGCTGGAAATAGAAGAGGTTGGCGGAGCCGCAGTCGTCGTCCTCCGCGTTGACCTTCTCGCCGAAGACCTTCACCGTCACCTTGTAGGTGCAGCGCTCCTTGGTGAAGCCCAGATCCTGGTCGGTGTCCTCGTAGGTCATAAAGGTGCGGTAATCGGTCCAGTCGAAGGGCTCATAGGAGGAGACCTCGGTGCCCTTGCCGCCGAACTCATGATACTTGCCGTCGTCCTGGATCAGGCTGCCGGCCTCCCAGCCGGAGCCCTCCTGCTGCGGGTCGGGCGCCTGGGACGGGTCCTCGTAGATATTGCCGATTTCAAAGACCGGGTCCCGAATGACGCTGACGTCACGGCCGACGAGCAGATGGGACGACAGAGTGACGCCTCCGTCCACCTCCGCCGAAATCTCCTTCCAGCGCAGGTAACGCGGGGAAACGCTCAGCGCCCTGTGGATATTCAGGCCCTGGAACTGCCACTCGTCGCCGTTGCTGACCTTGATGGAGACGCTTTGGAAGCGCTTGACGTCGGACAGGGAGAAGAGCATCTTGACGGTGCCCGTTCGCCGCAGCCCGTATTTGTAGGCAAAATCATCCACGTTGCCGGGCCACTCGCCGTAATAATCGCGGATCAGGTCCCGCAGGCTCATGGCGCCGGTGGTGATTTCCTTGTCCTTCATATTGGTATAGCGGAACTGGATCATCACGTCGCTGGTGATGCCCGCGTTCTGCACGTTGTCCGTCGTGATGGTGAGCAGATAGAGCTCGCGATTGTCGGCGGGCTTCAGATGGATGTTCTCGCGGTAGTCCATCATGGGCATCTTGTTTCTGGTGTTCGCGTCGATTATGATACCCTCGATGGAGCTGGCGGTCAGGTAGCGGACGGGGTCCTGATCGCCCGGGGAGATGTTGTAATCGAGCTTCGCGCTGTCGTGGATGATCTCCACGGTGGCGTTGCGGTAGGCCGCGAAGCAGGTGTAGGCGAAGGACTCCGACTCTGACTGCTTGGCCCGGGCCGCCCGCTTTGGCTTGTCGATGAGGCCGTAGTTGATCAGCTTCGTCTCCTCCAGCGCCTTTTTCTCACCCGTGAAGATTTCGATGACCCTGCTCTCGCTGTTGTTGCTCATGACCCAGCGCAGCTCCTTGAAATCCGGGAGCATGGCCGATACGATCAGCGTATCGCCCTGCTGGGCAAAGCCCGCGATGTCAAGCCTGGAGCCCTGGGCCGTGCCGTTGAGCTTCTCCATGGCAAAGCCCAGCGAATTCACAACCAGGGGCAGGGCTACCTCGCGAATGGCGCCGTAGATATCCTCGTAGCGGATCTTCAGCGCCGCGGTCTCGCAGAGATCCAGCGACGCAACGGTGCTGTGGGAGCCCGACGAATAGGAGCCGGCCAGGCATTCCAGGCCGCCGTCGCGGACGTCCGCAAAATCCAGCTGGAACACCACGCGGTTGTTGACCTGCGTGTGGTGGGGCTCGCCGACGAAATTCTCGTCGGCCTGGTCCTTGGTCTCGGTGTTGACCAGGGTCAGGTCCTTTTTGGTGCCGCTGGGGCCGGTGATGTTGAACACGCCGGCGGTCTTGTTGTTCCAGCGGAAAATGCCGCCGCCCTTGGACATCACCACGTCCGCGATGACCTCGCCCTCATAATCGATATAGGGAATCGCGGAGAACCAGCCGTACATCTCCAGGCCGTAGATCTTATCGACTCTGCTGACGTGGATGGACTGGCAGGCCCAGGTGGACTCCTTTGCGTTTCCGTTTTCGTCCAGCTCCGCCCGGCCGGAGATCTGAATCCGGTCGATGGTCTTGATGGGGTCGGGCGAGGTGAAGACGAACTGGTCGGCGGACACGGAGGACAGGCTGGGATAATTCCGCAGATGATCTGTGGTGTAGCCGAAGGTCCTGGCGATCATGGCGCGGCGATCGTCGCGGCTTTTGACCGCGGCGGCCATATTGACGCCCTTCCGCAGGCCGTCCTTCTGGGGGAAGATGACCGCAGAGCGCTTGATCGTGACGGTCTCGCCGCCGGTTCTGCGCTCGGTGGTATAATAGATGACAAAGTACTTGACGTTGTCCGCCGTGGAGCCGCCCCGGACGGAGCCGGTGCTGACCTCCAGCATATAGGTGTTCGGCGTGCTGGTTCCGGCGGTCAGCGGCGTCTCGTCGGAGGACTTCCAGGTCACGGTTCTCGCCTCGGGAGCGGACTCCTCCTCCCCTGCGGGCGGATTGACGCCCGACGCGAAGACCCCCGTGCCCAGGGGGACTTCCAGGAGCAGCAGCAGCGTCAGGAAAAACGCGCCAAGCCGACGGGCCGCCCGCAGCAGAGCGGACAGCCTGATCCGGTTCAGGCGTTTGTTTCGTTGATTCATAGTCTCACGCTCCTCTTACTGGTTTGAGCCGGCCAGCTGGTCGCGCCTTCTGCGCTCCTTCTGGGCCTCGACCAAATCCTCCAGCGCTTCAAAGCTGATGGGCTCGGTCATTCTGCCGTCAAACCGCATTTTTTCAAAGACCGTCATGGTTTTCAGCTCATTGGAGAAGGTGAAGAAGGAGGAAAGGATATCGTCGTCGTTTTCGTCGTCGTCCTCGTCCTCGTCTTCGTCCGCGTCCTCGTCGCCTTCATCCAGCTCGTCGAGATCGAGCTCATCCAGCTCGTCCTCGTCTTCGTCCTCGTCCGAGTCTTCCTCGTCCTCGTCGTCGGCGCTGAAGAAGTCGTCCAGGTCCTCGTCCTCGTCGTCGGAGAGCAGCTCGAACAGCGCGCCGGTATCCACCTCGTCGCTGTAGTCGTCCTCCGCAGGAAGGACCGCCTCGTCCTCCTCCCCTTCCCCTTCGTCGAAGAAGCCGGCGCTGTCAAGCGCCTCATCCTCGTCGTCGAAGAGGCCGGTGCCGTCAAGCGCCTCATCCTCGTCGTCGGGACGGAGCGGCGCCTCGCCGGAGCGGAGGGCGTCGTTCTCCTCCCGCAGGCGGCGGAGCTCGTCGGACTGGGCGTTCAGCCGGGCCTCCATGTCCCGCAGCTTGTCGTCCCTGCCGCCGGCGGGGGCGGGAAGGATGACGGGCGCGGCGGCGGCAGGCCGGGCCGTGCCGGCGCCGAGGTTGTCGATGGCCTCGGACATCTTGTTGACCGCGGAGGCAAAGAGCCCCAGCATCTCGGTCATGGGCGCCTGCTCGTCGGGACGGGCCACGGAGATCGTCTCGGTCATGGCGTCTCTGCGGGCCTTCAGGCGGGCCTCGATCTCGTCGTCGTCCAGGTCGGACACGCCGGGCAGCTCCTCGTCCTCGTTGGGATTGCCGAAGCTCCAGCTGGTGGGCTGGTACTCGTCGGCGCCGTATTCGCGGAAGGTCACGCCGCCGGCGCTGCCGGAGGAGGTCCCCACTGACACGGTTTCCCTGCGTCCGCGGGCGGCCACGGCCTCGTCATGGGCCGCCCGGCTCTGGGCCACGAAGTTCTCCCAGTTCTCGGGGCCGCCGATGCCGGTGAAGTAGATGCTCTGGTGATCCCGGGTCTCGAACATCTCGGTGATGTTCGGGTCGGTGGCGATCTGGAAGGTGCTGCGGCTGGAGGGGCTGAGGATGGTGAAGGCCTGGCCTCTGGGGGCCTGGACGATCTGCTCCTGCTCCATCTCGTTGATGCCGCCGGCCTTCTCATACAGGGTTACCAGGTCCTGCATGTCGTTGGGCGCCAGGGCAAAGATAAAGCTGTACTGGCAGGCGTTGATGATGGCGGTGGATTTCCGGGCCAGCTCCTCGGAGCCCACAAAGTCCTTGATGTTCTGGGTGATGACGATTTGCATACCGTTGTACTTTCGGATGCGCTTCGCCAGCTGGAACATGAAGTCCAGGGCAACGGGGTACTTGCTGTCGATGAAGACGTGGGCTTCGTCGATGACCACCACGATCTTTCGGCTGGCCCGGTATTTCGTGTTGTAATCGCGGTTCTTGATGATCTCGTTGTCCAGATACTTGAGAACCAGGAGCATCTGGGCGTTGGCGATGGTATTGTTGCGGTTGGCCAGCATGGACTGGAAGTTGAAGACCGTGAAGTTCTCGTCGGTGGTGACGGTGCTGGGACCGTTCCAGATATTGGCGTTGCGGCCGCCGGTGGAGAACTTGGCGATGTAGTTCATGAGGGTCCGCAGCAGATCGCGGGTAAAGGGGTTGTCGCTGGACTGGAACTCCCGGAGAACCTCGTCATAGAGGTCGTCAAAAACGGGGTAGTCTGCGGGCGTCAGCTTGGACAGGTCGGTTTCCGGAGTGATGTTGCGGGTCAGATAGACCCGGTCCACCAGGGTGTTGAGGTATTCCATGGCGTCCTTGCCGCAGTCGGGCATGATCTGCCGGAAGAATTCCTCCAGGAACTGCAGGTGGGTGGCGTAGCTGCCGCCCGCGCTCTCCTCGCCGGCCTCGTCGTCCTCCAGGGCGGTAATGATCTGGAAGGGATTGAGCCGTCCGTACTGGGCGTTGCCCACGTTGATGATCTGGCCGTGGAGATTGGAGGCCAGCTCGGTGTATTCGTTTTCGGGGTCCAGGATAAAGATTTTGGCGTCCTCAGCGGCCAGATTCGCCAGCAGACTCTTGGTGGCGTAGGATTTACCGGAGCCGGACTTACCCACGATGACCATGTTGGAGTTGACGCGCTCGCTGTCACGCCGGAAGAAGTTGATAAAGACCGGCAGGCCGTCGCTCTCGCCCAGGCGGACGCCGCCCTCGTCGGAGATATGGGCGAAGACCCAGGGGAAGCAGGCCGCCACGGTGTTGCTGGAGATGCCGCGGGACTCCTTGGGCAGGGGGTCCAGGGCGTTGACCTGGGCGCCGATGAAGGCCTGAACCTGGTCGAACTCCATGTTGTTCAGCCGGAAGCCGTTTTCCTGCCAGGTGCGGCGGATATTCCGCTTCATGTCGTTGATGTTGGGCAGGATGCTCTCGGGCGGCTGCGGAATCTTCGGGTTGCCGCGGGTGGCCACGATGTCGTAGGCCGTGATGTAGATGCCGACCTCCAGCAGGCTCTCCGCGTCGTTCTGAAGGGTCCCCAGCAGGTCCTGCAGGGTGCTGATGTGGTTCTCGATCTCCATGCGCTTGGAGTCGATGCCGGTGCTGCTCCACTGGCCGCGCAGCTCCATCAGGGAGTGGTCGATGGAGCGGATGGCCTTGGCGCGGTCCATCGGGCGGCACTTGAGGACGACCTTCGTGCCGGGATAGCTCATCACGGTGGCCAGCCAGGCGTCGTCCACGACGGTGGGATAGTTGACCACCCGGAAGTTGTGGGTGACGATGTGGTTGATCTCCACCCGGCGAACCTTGATGTCCACCACCTCGGGCATGGCCCATTTCACGTAGTCCTTGGGATCGACGTTCTCGATATCCCGCTCGTTGAAGTCGATCTGGTTGCTGTACTTGAGGAAGACGGCCAGCTCCTTGTCGTTCAGCCGGTGGGTGGGAATCTCGCCGGTCTGCAGCAGTTGGGCGGCCTCGCGGATGCGGAGCTCCAGCTGGCGCTTGTCGCTCTCGAAAAGGACCAGGTAGTAGAAGCAGGTGGTGACCTGCTTGTCGCCGCAGAGGCCCTGGAGCTCCTTGATGCGGTCGTACTCGATCTCCACGCGGCTCTGCAGCTCCTCCTCGGAGAGATAGCCGTTCTCGTAGGTGCCGCGCAGGGCGTAGATCTTGTCGTACTCGCGCTGGAGGTAGGCGTCGTAGATCACCGGCCGCTCCAGCTTGACGATGTTGGCGCTGTAGCCGGCGTGCAGGGAACGGAGGATGCGGCCCAGGCAGCGCTCGATGGCGTTGGCCCGGCGGAACTCGCTGAAGAAGCGGAACTCCACGGGCTCGATCTCCAGCACGGCGCCGTAGTACTCCTTGTTCTTGTACTCGATGAAGCCGTCCCGGATGCCGGTGAAGGCGATGATCTCCTCCATCTCACGGCGGTTGGTCTCCGCGTCCCTGGCCTCAGCCCGGCGGAGCATGTTCTCCCGGTCCTCCGCCTCGCGGCGGACGCGGATTTCCTCCTTCTCTTCCTCGGAGAGGGAGCCGCTCCGGAGGAGCTGGTCCTCCTCCCTGCGGCGGCGCGCCTGCTCGCGCTGGTCGGCGGCGCGGCGGCTGCCGCTGCTGACGTGGCGGCCGGAGAGCTCCCGGCGATCCGAATCCTCCTCCTGCCGGCGGCGGACCAGGATCTCCCGGCGGACCTCCTCGGGCGTATTGGGGTTGCGGAGGCGGCGGTCGTCGCGGGCGTCCCGGTTTTTGCGGGATTTTTCCTTCGCCCTTCTCTTTTTGCGCTGATCGGGGGATTCCTCCGCCACACCCTCCCGGAAGAGGACCTCCATGGCGGCCTTGCTCATTTCGCCCTTACCGCGGGCAAGGATCTGATTGTCCTTCAGCAGCCGCTCAAAGCGCCGGCGATAACCGAAGAAGGTGATGATGTGCAGAAAGTAAATATAGTTTGGCTGCTCGTCCAAGCGGATCATCAGCAGGATCGTCAACAGAACAATTCCGAGACAGATCCACAGCTTCCCCGGAAGATTGGAGAGCACGACGAAGATCAGCAGCGCCATCGCAACGACGCCCACGACGACGTCCCGCAGGGTCACCCCCCGGAACATTTCGATATGAACCTTGGTCTTGCCTGGTATCAATCTTTGCATGAGCGGTCTCCTCCTGTGGGAAGATGCGTTTGTGATTACTTATTCGCCTGGAGATTCTGCGGAGGCGGGAGGTTGGGCGTTGGCTGGGCGTGGGAGCCGCCGCCGGGGCCGCCGCCGGGGCCGCCGCCGGAGCCGCCGCCGGAGCCGCCGGAGCCGCCCGGATTGCTCTGATTATTCTGCAGATTGTTCTGCGTGCTGTTATTGTTCGTATTGGAGGTATTGCTGGTGCTGGAAGAGGACGAAGAGCTGCTCGGCCCGCTGCTGGCCCGCTGGGGATTGGCCCTGTCGTTGGCCTCGCTCTGCTTCTTGTTCTCGCTGGCCTGGATGTCGTACTTGGCGCTGCCGGAGTTGCTCCAGGCGTTGGCCGCCTTCTGGAAGGGCGCTTTCAGTCTGTTGGTCAGGGGCTTGGCCGCAAAGCTGGCCGCGCCCAGGGCCTTGCCGCCCACCGCTTTGCCAAGCTTCGTCGCGGCGCCCAGCGCCTTGCCGGCGGAGCTGGACATATCGCCCGCCTGGACCGCCTGCCAGCCTGCGCTGTCGGCCAGGATGCCGGTGAGGATGGAGGAGGACTTCTTCGCCGCCTCAAAGCCGCCGTAGATCAGAACCAGCTTTGCCAGGGCGTTCAGGATGGCGTTGTCGAAGAGCACCAGCTCCGGGCTGACGACCATGGGCAGGAAGAGCAGCAGCAGCCGCATGGAGATGACCGTGCCGAAGACGGAGAGGGACTGCACCAGGAAGGCCGTCATCCACTGCTTGGTCTTGCCGCCGTTGTCCAGAGGCTGGACCGCGATCACAGGCGGCGCGATCAGATAGAGGAAGAGCATGTTGAAGATACGCGCCACACAGTTGAGGATGATGACCACCAGGTCGAAGATCATCGCAATGGAGGCAACCCAGACGACAATATAGTCCGTGGGGAAGCCGATGTTGAAGTCAGAGTCCACGTCGTCCAGGTCGTGGATGCTCTTATCGCCCTCGCCGTAATAATACGGGCCGCGGAGCGCGTCGTCGAAGGCCGGGTTTGCGTTGTAGGCCGAGTTCCTGGCGGCCCGGAAGGTACCCATCAGGAAGATCATGCGGTCGAGATGCGCTCTGCCGTTGTCCTTCACGGCGCTGCGGGTCACGGTGGGGACCGGTCTGGGCCGGGAGGTGTTTTTGAGATACCGCATGGCCTTCTCGATGGTCCGGGAAACGCCGTCGTAGTACTTGTCCACCTTGACGTCCTGCTTCAGATCGCAGGACAGCGCGATCTGTGCCAGGATGGACTGCCAGGAGTCCTCCTGCCCCGAGTCTGCGAAGTAGGTGTATTCGAAGACGCCCTGCTGCTGCAGGTAGTACATATCCTGCCGGATGTCGTTGAAGCAGAGGTTCATATTGTAGCGGTTGTTTTCCGTTTCCACCTTGGAGTAGTTGCCGATGGTGCAGAGGATCCGGCCCATGGCCGCGATTTCCTCGCCCGTGAAGCTCCGCTCGACGGGAAGATGCAGATTGTAGGGGTCGTTGAAGAGGTAGTTGACCTGCTGCATCAGAACGCCGGTGCCGTTGAGCACCACGTTCATGATCGCCGTCATGCCGAGGATGATCAGGATGCTGCGAATGCCGCTCCAGATGATCTGGCCCAGGGATTGCTGAACCTTGCCGGAGGCGTCAAACATCTTTTTCACGACGGCGAAGATCACAAAGCCGAAGCACAGGACGATGCCGATCAGGGCCATACCCCAGTAGATGTTGCTGACGGCCTTATTGGAGAAGAAGATGTTGATCAGGTAGTCCGCGGTTCCGTTGTACTTGACGCGGACGAGTCCGGCGAAGACCTCGAACATCTGGTAGAGCAAATCGATGATGTAGCACAGGACTCGCTCGATGTAGTAGCAAACCCGGAAAATGGTCGCGTTGAGGATGCTTTCGAGGATGGAGCTGAAGGTCGTACCCATCCAGTTCGATATAGAATCCCAAAGATCTCCTAACAAGATTTTCTTCCCCCTTTATCAACCGATTTCAAGCCGTTTCCGCTTGATGAAAATATAGATCGCCAGGGCGAGCAGCGACACGCTCAGCAGCACGAAGAAGACGATGCTGCCATAGTTGAAATAGAGCATGATGATGTAGCCGTACTCGCTCTTGTTGCCGGCGGCGTCGCGGACAGTGATGACGTAGCTGCCGCTCTGGGTGAGCTCGCCGGTGCCGTCGGCGTGTACGGTCACGTCGAGGGGCGTGCCGTCCAGCAGGACCTCGATCACGTCTTCCTCCTCCAGGCCGGAGAAGCGCAGCGCGGAGTGGACCCGATTGTTTTCGTCAATCTCGCCCTCGAAGCGAAGCACCGGGGGCTTGCGGTCCACGTTCAGGTTCAGCTCGTAGACGATGCCGGTGGCTATGCACTCATAGGTCACGTGATAGAGCCCGTCCTCCTGCATGGGAACGCTGTCCCGCTGAAAGGCTGTGCTTTCTCCGTCGCGGGTGACGCTGCGGACGTACATGCCGGTGGGCATCCTGTAGTTGTAGACCGAGGAGATGCCGCTGCCCGCCAGCGTAAACGAAAACAGCCGCGGGGTCTCGTTGCCGGTCTGGGCCGTGACCACGTAATTGCCGGGCTCCGTGATCTTCTCCGCATTGCCCTCCCAGAGGGCGCCGTTGCGGTAGATGATCAGGGTCTTGCCCTGGACCCGGGCGCTGCCGGAAACGATCATGCCGTCGGCCACGGAGGAAAGGACCACGGTGCCG
Source organism: Oscillospiraceae bacterium (assembly GCA_017519005.1). GTDB lineage: Bacteria > Bacillota > Clostridia > Oscillospirales > Oscillospiraceae > JAFRPC01. The sequence continues at coordinate 24,905 of JAFWTG010000112.1, forward strand.
CTGTTTCCCACGGGGTAGCTGAAGGCGCGTTCGTTCAGGTCGTAGGCCATGGTCTGGGTGAGCCAGATCAGATTGCCGTCAACCGCATAGGGCTGGCCCGGGTCGCTCGGGTTCTCGCCGCCGGGAACGACGGCGGGCTCGCCGGAGCCGTCGTCGGGATCGGCTGTCGGCGCTCCGGGCTTTTCGGTGGGGATCACAGCCGGCTCGTCGTCGGAATCAATGACCGGGCTTCCGGACTGATTGCCGGGGGCTTCGGATTGATTGCCGGGGGCTTCCGTCTTATTGCCGGGGACTTCGGACCGTTCATCGGAGTCCTCGGTCTTTACGCCGGGAACGATGATTGGCTGATCCTCGACCGGGTCCGCGGCCAGGACCGGCAGGCAAAGGCCTGCCAGCAGCAGGGCGGTCAGAAGCAGAACGCTCAGAATGCGTAGGCGTTTCATAATATCCCCCCTTGGGAGTAATCAAGAATCGGCGGTTCCGCGGAGCGCGGGATCAGTCGCCGTTGTAGATGCAGTCGGCGCCGATGGAGACGCTGGGGTTCTTGTAACGGGTCGTCCGGTCAGCGAAGCTTCTGCCGCTGTAATCCAGCGGCGTCTCAAAGGTGAGGGAGCCGGAGCCCTCCACCGCGTTGCCGGCTCCGTAGCGCACGAAGCCCTGCCCGCGGTTCTCAACGGTGTGGTCCTCGACGCAGCTGAAGTTCTCGGAAGCCAGGCAGCCGTAGTTCACCACGTGGGCGCCGTTCTTGAGCTGGATGCCGTCCACGCCGCCGCCGATCAGCTTGGCATTCTCGCCCACGATGATCAGACCGCTGCAGATGACGCCGCCGCCGGTATCGCCGCCGTCCTCGTAGCGGTTCAGGCAGGCGTTGTCGGAGATGTAGAGCGTGCCGCCCTCCTCGACCACGATCTTGCCGTTGTTCATGACCCAGTTGCTGACCACCAGGGTGCCGCCGTCCTCGACGGTAATGGTGGGGTTGTTGGTGATGAGGACGGGTCCGGCAAGCTCAGACACCTGACCGTCCACCACGCGCGTATCCGTCTTCAGGACTCTCACCGGAACCCGCTCGGCGTAGTAGCAGTTGAAGCGGGTGTTATATTTTTGGACGATGTCGTACCAGATAGACCCTCCGTTCCAGATCGTCTGCAGCCAGTTGTAACCTCCCGTGCCGCGGACCTCTCCGAAGGTGGCAAACATCCCTTGGTTGTGGCCAAGCTGCATGAGAGGGGGCCTGTTGTGCATATTCCGTTCTTCGTCGCCGTCGGTCTGGGTCTTGCCGTTCTCCTTGATAAAGGCTTTTGAGCCGTAGCCGAAGAATGCATACTGCTTCTCCCCGTTGCCCGCGACTTCCTCCTTGGCAAACCAGCCGTAATTCAGCGTAGCAAAGGCGACCCTTCCCATGTACAGATCGCGGTCGGAGTCGGTAGCGCCCCAGCCGGAAGCCCTCTGCGCGGAGCCGTCGGCATAGTCATAGCCGGAACCACTGCGCGAATGCAGATCGAAAAACCAGTTGTTCGCCTGCCTCCACGTGTTGTCGTTCATGCCCATGAGGCTCCAACGCCACAGCGGATAATAATCGCTCCTCAACCGATCCGACCGGAACGGCACGAGCAGATTCAGCCCTTTCCGAAGGCCGCCGTCCGTATAATAATGAGCCCCCGCGAAGTCCGAATTGTAAAACCACGAATCGGTCAGGTTGATGCTGAGGATGTAGCCGGGGCAACTAATGTACGGTCCCAGTTCTACAAAGGACGGCGGCCATACGCCTACCGTTGCAAGGGTCATATCCTTGACCATCGGGGTAATGTCGGGAACCCCGTTCGGGCAGGAAAGCGTCAGCATCTTCCCGTATTTGTCCACCATATCCAGCTTCAGCTTCGACTCATTCCAGAGATTGTCGTCATCTCCGGCGGGATAACAGAGGTTTTTCATATACAGGCCGTCCGGATACGAGCCGTCGTCGTCGAACAAGCCGTTCCGCCGCCCGCTGTGGTCGTCGTCGTAGGAAAGGCCGTCGTAGAGGTAACCATCAAAAGAGAGGTCTACGTAATCAAAGAAGCCCCACCAGTCATAGTTGAATTTTGTAATGACCGCAGACAGGTTTTCATCCATACAGCTGGCCACGTCAGAGTTCACGCGGAAATAATGATGATTCCCCATTTGATCCTTCCAGGTAAGCAGGACCGGGAAGCGCCGGAGCTCATTGTTCTGCATGTGGTTCTCGCGCGTATAGGGGGGGAGGCCGGGCTTCCAGTTGTAGGCGTCAAAATCCTCCAACGCGGGGGCCTGGTGCGAGGAGGTATCGATGTCGAATTCCGCACCCGCCCGGGTGCTCAGGGAGGGCCAGAGCGCGCTCAGCCCCAAAAGCGCCGTCAGCGCCAACGCCGCGGCGCGGCGAATTGCGTGCTTGTGCTTCATATCCGTAATCTCCTTTTGGTGAAGTAGCATGTTTCATGCTCCGGGGTCTCTGACCCCGGCGCGCGGCGGAAGCTCCGTGCGCTCGGGTCGAAGTCCCGGGGGCCTTCCCCTCCGGAGAGGGGAAGGCTTTTTGGGGGGCTCAGTTCAGGGAAATCTTGCCGCCGTTATCGTTGACCCACTGGACCAGAACGGGCGTCAGGAGCTTGAGGGCCAGAATCAGAACGAAAATCAGCACGAAGCCGATGATGGCGTTCTTCAGAGAGCCCTTGGCCTTCTCACGGTCCTGCGGCTCCTCGGCCTTGGCGTACTTGACGCCCAGGACGACGCAGTACAGCGAACCGGCTGCGCCGACGATCAGGAGCATCGGGGTCAGGATGTTTTGCAGCAGTTCCACGATGGGGGCAATGACGGAATTGAACATGGTCTTTCCTCCTAAGTGTTTAGTATGGTTCCGGATGTCGTAGCGGGATGCCGAGCAAGGCCTTTCGAGCGCTTCCGACACTTCTGCCTATACGCCATCCAGTCTACTGCACGCATTATAACATAAATTTCATACAAAAACATTACAATTTTTCGGAATTTGAAAAATTTTTTTAAAATACCAAAAATGATAATGAATTTGGATGCGGGGTATGATATAATATATAAAATCGAAAAAAACGCGCTTGAACAGGAGGATGAGCCCTATGCCGGAATTCAGTCTTCACGATCTGCACGCGCAAAAGCCTCTTCCTGCCATTCCCGCCCCCGCGGCGGCGTCCGAGGACGAGGGCTGGCAGACGCTGACCGTCCTCGCCCTGCCCGGGAATCTGGAGCGGGTCCAGGAATTCGTCGGCGACGCCGCCGGCGACGGCTGCTCCATGAAGCTCCGGATGCAGCTGGATCTCGCAGTGGAGGAAATCTTTATCAATATCTGCAGCTACGCCTACGCGCCGGACGTGGGCGACGCCGAAATCCGGGTGCGGAGCCTGGAGGAGCCCGCCGCCGTCGTCGTGGTCTTTTCGGACGGGGGCGTTCCCTACAACCCCCTGGAGAAGGAGGACCCGGACGTCACCGTCCTGGCCTCCGAGCGCCAGGTGGGCGGTCTGGGCATTTTCCTCACCAAGCAGGTCATGGACGAGCTCCGCTACGAATACCGGGACGGGAAGAATCTGCTGACGCTGGTGAAGCGCCTGTAACGCTCCCGCGGACGCTCCGGCGCCGGAGCGTGGGACCGTTATATATATAAATGTATAAAGGAGAATCGGACACATGAAATTCAACGAAGATCTGCTGCTCAAGCCTCTGGTCCGCTGGAGAGCGGCCGGCATCAAAATCCTCTTTCTGATTGGCGGCCTGATTATGATCGGCCTCGGCGTCTACTTCAACTTCTTCCGGGGCAAGGACTACGTAAAGGCAAGCGCCGTCGTCGTATCCGTCCGGGAAGATCAGCACATCGACACGGAAAACCACGTGCAGACGGACTACTGGCCCACTGTCCGGTATACCGTGGATGGCAAAGAGTACACACAGGAGCTGGACAGCACCGTTGGCAAGGATCAGGTCGGCAAGGAGATCAAGATCAAGTACGACCCCAGGGACCCCGGCAAGGTCCTCTCCGACACGCCTGCCTTCACGCTCTATCTGCTGATCGGCGGCGCGGTCGTCACCGTCGGCGCCGCCTTCGCCCTGCTGAAGACCCACAGCCAGGTGAAGCAGCTCCGGGAGGAGCAGCCTATCCGCTCCGTCTTCGGCGCCTCCCGCCGCGGTCCCGTGGAGCGCCGGCTCTACTTCGTGACGGACACCGGCACCATCAAGGGCGGCTGCCACATCGAGGACGAGAACCGCAGGGTCCTCTACGAGGCCGTCTGCACCAAGTTCTCCGCCCTGGGCGAGACCGAGTACCGCTTCGTGGACCATGTGCTGGGCTCCGCCGCCGTCCACCTGGCAGGCAAGACCGCCACCACCAGCTCCAACGGTCTTTTCGTCATCGACAATCACTCCACCTTTGCCTTTGACGGCGTGGATATCTGGAAGCTGCTGCATAACAACGGCATTAGCATCCGGACCGGCATGAACGGCCTGCGCTTCACCTACGGCATCGACCGGGACGGCGCGGAGATCGCCTTCGCGGAAAACGCGGGCCGCTACGTCCACGAGGAGGACGAGGAGGCCCACGGCGTTCTGGCCAAGACCCCGGCCCCCGGCTTCTTCCGCATCCGGACCAACGAGGAGAACCTGGACGCCGTCTTCCTGACCCTCTTCGCCATCGGCCGCACGGACATGATGCTCTACCGATGAAAGAACCAGGCTCCCCGGAGCAAAAGGAGTGTATGTGTTGAAGTTCCGTTTCGATACGCTGAACAAAAAGCCGAAGGTCTACAGCATCGCCGTGCTGACCCTGGTGACGCTGGTCCTCCTCGCCCTGCTCCTGCTCTTCGGGGGCGAGCGGGAGATCCCCCTGAGCTGTCTGCTGGTGGCGGCCTTCTTTGCCGCTGTGACCGTCCTGCTGCTCCGGGCCTTCCTTCTGCAGCTCCGCTACAATCCCTATTCCTACAACACGATCATCTACTTCGGCTTCGGGCTGTTTACCCTGTTCATCGCAATGGCCTACGTGGCGCTGTACTTCCAGGTCCGGGAGCTGCCCGTGGAAAGCATCCTCGTCAACGTGCTGGGCTCCCTGCTGGGCTCGGCCAAGGGCTACATGATCTATACCTTCCCCTTCCTGCTGCTCTTCTCCGCTGCGCTGGCCGTGTCCAACCTCTCCCTGATCCGACATGAGGGCTTCCGGCCGGTGAACCTGCTGGGAATCCTGCTGGCCCTCGTGCTTGTGGGCGGCCAGGTGCTGCTCTTCGTGCGGGACTATTCCGTCTCCGGCTCCCAGCAGGAGGTCATGCTCCACGACCTGCTGAGCAATCTGCTGGCCGCTATCTACCTCTACTTTGAGTGCATGATGCTGGGGACCATGGTGGCCGACGGCGTCACCGCCCGCTATGAGCCCGAGAAGGACAAGGACTATCTGATCGTCCTGGGCTGCGCCATCCGCCGGGACGGGACCCCCACACCTCTGCTGCGGGGCCGTCTGGAGCGGGCGCTGCGCTTCGCCAGGGCGCAGGAGGCGCAGACCGGCCGCGCGCCGATCTTCGTGCTCTCCGGCGGCCAGGGGGCCGACGAAACCGTCTCCGAGGCCGAATGTATGCGCCGCTGGCTGGCGGAGCAGGGCGTCCCGGCGGAGCGGATGCTGCTGGAGGACCGCTCCACCGATACGGCGGAGAATATGGCCTTCTCCAAGGAGCTGATCTTCGCCCGGGACCCCCAGGCGCGGGTGGCCTTCTCCACCAACAAGTTCCACGTGTTCCGCTCCGGCATCAAGGCCCGCCGGGTCAAGCTGCGGGCCGTCGGCATGGGCTGCAAATCCAAATGGTACTTCTGGCCCAACGCCGCCGTGCGGGAATTCATCGGCCTGCTGACCCAGCACAAGGGCAAGCAGCTGTTGATCCTGCTGAGCCTCATTGCGGCCTACACGCTGATGACCCTGCTGTATTATCAGTACTGAGGCATCCAACGCTGACGCAAAAACCCCGGCCCAACAGGGCCGGGGTTTTCATGCCGCGCAGCGGCTTAGAAGGGCATTTCCTCGTCGTCCTCGTCGAATTCGAACTCCAGCAGCTCGCCGCACTTGGAGCAGGGCTTGGAGCCCTCCATCAGATCCTTCTCGCTGAACTGGTGGACCTCGCCGCACTTGGGGCAGGTGACCTCATAGACGGGGTCCTCGTCGTACTCGAAGTCGTCCTCGTCGCCGAAGTCGTAGTCGGCGTCGTCGTAGTCCTCGTAGTCCTCGAACTCGTCGTCGTCCTCGTCCTCGTCCATCAGGAACTCGTCGATGGCGTCCAGGTTCTCCTCGATCTCGTCCAGCTCGTCGGAGACGGCAATGGCGTTGTCCTCCAGGTCGTCGATGGAGACGGCCATATCCTGGAGCAGGTCCACCACAGCCTTCAGCAGGCGGTTTTCGTCCTTCTCGGTGTCGAGCTTGATGCCGTCCATCAGGCCCTTGAGGTAAGCGGCTTTCTCAGCTAATGTCATGGTGTTGTGCTCCTTTCTTCATGCAGGCGGTCAGAGTTGTGGGAGGGCCGATGTGGGCATCGGCCCCTACGGGATGGGAGGGAAGATGTGGGCATCAGCCCTTGGCGCGGCCCATGTACTCGCCGGTGCGGGTGTCGATCTGGATCACGTCGCCCTCGTTGATGAACAGGGGGATCTTGACCTCGGCGCCGGTCTCCAGGGTGCCGGGCTTCAGGGTGTTGGTGGCGGTGTTGCCGGCCAGGCCGGGCTCGGTGTGGGTGACTTCCAGGAAGACGAAGTTGGGGCACTCCACGCCGAAGACGTTGCCCTTGTAGGACAGGAGGGTGCACTCCTCGTTCTCCTTCACGAACTTGAAGGCGTCGGGCAGCACGTCCTTGCCCAGGGGGACCATATCGAAGGTCTCGTTGTCCATGAAGTAGTACAGATCGCCGTCGTTGTAGGAGTAGGCCATCTTTCTGCGCTCCACGAAGGCTTCCTCAAACTTGGCGGTGGGGTTGAAGGAGGTCTCGGTCACGCCGCCGGTGATGATGTTTCTCATCTTGGTGCGGACAAAGGCCGCGCCCTTGCCGGGCTTGACGTGCTGGAACTCCACGACCTGATAGATCTTG
>JAFWTG010000113.1 GCA_017519005.1 Oscillospiraceae bacterium
CCTGGCCGCCCTGAAGCGGATCCGGGAGCTGGGCGTCCGCCCCGCGATCTCCGTGAAGCCGAAGACCCCGGCGGAGGCCGTACTGCCCTTTTTGGAGATTTGCAGTCTGATTCTGGTGATGACCGTGGAGCCCGGCTTCGGCGGCCAGAGCTTCATGGCCGACATGATGCCCAAGCTGAAGACCATCCGCGGCTGGATCGACGGGGGCAACCCCCGCTGTGAGCTGGAGGTGGACGGCGGCGTCAACGCTCAGACCGGGAAAATCTGCGTGGAGAACGGCGCCAACGTGCTGGTGACCGGCAGCGCCTGGTTCAAAAATCCCGACCCCGCCGCCTTCTGCCGGGCGCTCAAGTCCTGAATGCAAAATGCAAAACGCAAAACGCAAAATGAATCGGGAGGCGGAGCCGGAAACGCTGCAGCACTCCGATCCTGTTATTCCGAGCGCAGCGAGGAATCCGCGTCCCCCGTCCCCTGTTCCCTGTTCCCCGTTCCCTGCTGCCTCGGACGCGCTCCGCGTCCTGTACCGGGACCGGGAGCTCCTGGTCTGCGAAAAACCGGCGGACTGTCTCTCGGAGCCCGGACCGGGGAAAAACCTCCCCGCCCTGGCCGCCGCCTGGCTGGCCGCCCGGGGCGAGGAGCCGACGGTCCGCACCGTCCACCGGCTGGACAGGGCCGTGGGCGGTCTCACGGTGCTGGCCCGGACCCAGCGGGCCGCGGCCTCTCTGATCGACCAGATCGCCGCCCGGACCGCGGAGAAGGAATACCTGGCCGTCCTGCGGGGCGTGCCGGAGCAGAACGAGGCCACGCTGGAGGACCTGCTCTTCCACGACAGCCGCACCAACAAGACCTTCGTGGTGACCCGGCCCCGGAAGGGGGTCCGGACTGCGAAGCTCAGCTACCGGGTCCTGGGCCGGGCCGAAGGCGAAGCCGGCCCCCTGACCCTGGTCCGGGTGAAGCTGTACACCGGCCGCACCCACCAGATCCGGGCCCAGTTCTCCCACCGGGGCCTGCCCCTGCTGGGGGATATCCGCTACGGCAGCAGGGCCGCCCACGGCCCCGCCCTCTTCTCCTGCCTGCTGGCCTTCGACCACCCCGCCACCGGGGAGCGCATGCAATTTGAGCTGCTTCCCACAGGAATGCCCTGGGATTTATTCGAAACACCATCGTAGGGGCCGGCGTCCTCGACGGCCCGCACATTGCAGAAATCGACACGTTCGGGGCGTCGAGGACGCCGCCCCCTACAGCTGTAAATTGGAGGATTACCATGATTAATCAAGCCATCGCTTCCCTCGTACAATACGCCATCGACAAGGGGCTCATCGCCGAGGACGACCGGGTTTACGCGGTCAACGCCCTGCTGGAGCGCATGAAGCTGGACAGCTTCGAGGCCCCGGAAAGCCTGCTGGACAAGCCCGTCAACGAGCTGCTGGACGTCCTGACCGACGACGCCGTGGCCCGGGGCCTCTGCGAGGACGATCCCACCCTGCGGGACCTCTTCGACACCGGTCTCATGGGCTGTCTGACCCCCCGGCCCTCCGAGGTCCGGCGGGAGCTCCGCCGGCTGCTGGCCGAGGACCCCAAGAAGGCCACCGACTGGTACTACGCCCTCAGCGGCGCCACCAACTACATCCGCTGGGACCGCATCCGCCGCAACGTGGTCTGGAAGGCCCCCACGGAGTACGGCGAGCTGGACATCACCATCAACCTGACCAAGCCCGAGAAGGCCACCACCACCGGCGCCGCCTTCAAGGCCGCCAAGGCCGCCGCCTCCTCCTACCCCAAGTGCCTGCTCTGTGTGGAGAACGAGGGCTACGCGGGCCGCTATAACCACCCCGCCCGGCAGAACCACCGGGTCTTCCCCTTCGTCCTGGACGGCGAGGACTGGTTCCTCCAGTACTCCCCCTACGTCTACTACAACGAGCACTGCATCGCCTTCTCCGGCAGGCACTACCCCATGACCGTGGACGGCCACTCCATGCGCCAGCTTTTGGACTTCGTGACGGTCTTCCCCCACTACTTCATGGGCTCCAACGCGGACCTGCCCATCGTGGGCGGCTCCATCTTCACCCACGCCCACTTCCAGGGCGGCGGCTACACCTTCGCCATGGCGAAGGCCCCCATCGAGACGCCGCTGGTCTTCCGGGGCTTCGAGGACCTGGAGGCCGGCATCGTCAAGTGGCCCATGAGCGTCATCCGTCTGCGCGGGGCCGACCGGGAGCGGGTCGCCCGGCTGGCCGAGAAGATTCTGAAGCTCTGGCGGGGCTACACCGACGAGGCGGCCTACATCTTCGCGGAGACCGAGGGCGTCCCCCACAGCACCATCACCCCCATCGCCCGCCGCAAGGGCGCGGACTACGAGCTGGACCTGGTGCTGCGCAACAACATCACCACCGAGGAGCTGCCCCTGGGCGTCTACCACCCCCACCCGGAGCTGCACCACATCAAGAAGGAAAACATCGGCCTGATCGAGGTCATGGGTCTCGCGGTCCTGCCGCCCCGGCTGAAGCGGGAGCTGGCGAAGGTGGCCGAGTTGCTGGTCAGCGGCGGCGATCTCCGGGCGGACGAGCTCACCGAAAAGCACGCCGACTGGGCCGAGGAGCTGAAGACCCGCTATACCTTTACCGCTGAAAACGTGGACGAGATCCTCCGCCGGGAGGTGGCGGTCGTCTTCGCCAAGTGCCTGGAGCACGCCGGCGTCTACAAGCGGACCCCCGCGGGCAAGGAGGCCTTCCTGCGCTTCGTGGCCCGCGTAAACGAAGAATAAAAAAGCCGCCCCTTCCGGGAACGGCTTCGACAGAAAGCTATGGGAAAATACGAAAAGAAAAAACACAGTGAATTCGAAGACATCCAGAACGTCTTCAAAAAACGCGACAGCAGGCGCGCCGAGGCGCAGCCGGAGCCCGAGGATTTCCCCGAGGTCCCCGCGTTTCTGAACGAGCCCCGGCGGATCCGGGGCGACGCGGCCTACAGCGTGGACGCCATGCGGCAGGTGCACGAGGGCGAGGCCGTCTATGAGGACGCTCCCGAATACCGGGAGAGCAGCTCCGTCCACAGCGGGAGCGGTGCGACCCGGCAGCCCGTCTACGTGCAGGAGCCCTACGATGGGCCCGCCGGGACCGCCTACGTCCGGCCCCGCCGCAGCAAGCGCAAAAAGCACCGCGTTCTGCGGCTCCTGCTGCGGATCGCCGCGGGCCTGCTGGGCCTGATCATCCTGGCCGGCGTCATCTCCCTGCTGAGCGCCAAAATGCCCGAATCGGACCGGCCCATCGGCCCCCGAAAGGACGGCTGCTGCACGGTGCTGCTCTGCGGCACCGACGCCGAGGGCGCCCGGACCGACACCATGGTCCTGCTCTATCTGGACCGCAACGGCAGAAAGCTCCGGCTTCTGAGCCTGCCCCGGGACACCATGGTCAACCGCAGCAGCGGCGACTACAAGCTCAACGGGGTCTACTGGGCCAACGGCGGCGCGCAGGGCAGCAAGCAGCAGGGCATGGACATGCTGATGGACTACGCCAAGGACCTGGTGGGCTTCCGCCCCGACGGCTACATGCTGCTGGACCTGAACTGCTTTGAGGACCTGGTGGACGCCATGGGCGGCGTTCGCTTCGAGGTCCCCATGGACATGCAGTACAACGACCCCACCCAGGAGCTCTACATCGACCTGAAGCAGGGGATGCAGGAGCTGAACGGCAAGGAGGCCATGTGGCTGGTCCGCTACCGCAGCGGCTACGCCATGGCGGATCTGGAGCGGATCAAGGTCCAGCGGGACTTTCTGGGAGCCGCCGTCAGCCAGTGGAAGTCCATCACCCGCCTGCCCCGGACTCCCTACGCCGCGCTGCTGCTGATGAAAAACGCCACCACCGACCTGAGCTTCCGCAACCTCAGCTGGATCGCCATGACCCTGGCCCGCGCCGGCGTGGAGGGTCTGGAAAGCGACACCCTCCCCGGCGAGCCCGCCTGGGTGAAGGGCGGCGCCTTCTACGTCCAGGACCGGGCCGCCACCGCGGCGCTGGTCAACGAAAAATACAACCCCTACGAAAAGGAGATCAGCGCCGGCGACCTGCACCCCTACGGGTATTGAGCCCGCAGGGGGCGGTTCCCCCGCCCGGAAGCAATTGAGAATTGAAAATGAAAAATTGAAAATTGCGGTATCGTTCAAATTGCCATTTGAACGATGAAATTGAAGCGGAAACACACCCGCACCCACTCATTTTCAAATTCCGTTTTCCAAATGGCAATTTGGAAAACTCCTTCAATTCTGAATTCTCAATTCTCAATTTTCAATTTTCAATGATTCTGTTTCGCAAGGAGAAACCACATGCCAATCTTTGTAACCCTCGACAACGGCGCGCCGGCCAACGCCGCCGAGCGGGACCCCCGGGAGCGCCGCTGCTATGAATTTCTGGACAGCCTGGGCGTGCCCTATCGCCGGGCCGACCACGAGCCCGCCGCCACCATGGAGCTGTGCCGGGAGATCGAAAAGGCCCTCGGCTGCTCCATCTGCAAGAATCTGCTGCTGACCAACCGCCAGCAGACGGATTTCTATCTGCTTTTGATGGAGGGCGACAAGGTCTTCAAAACCAAGTACCTCTCCAAGGCCCTGGGCTGCGCCCGCCTGAGCTTTGCCACGGACGAGCAGATGCTGAGCCTGGTTGACATAACCCCCGGCTCTCTTTCCGTTCTGGGTCTGTTGAACGACCCGGAGAAGAAGGTCCGCCTGGTAATCGACCGGCCCGTTCTGGAGCAGCCCGAGATCGGCTTCCACCCCTGCCTCAATACCTCAACTCTGGCCGTCTCCATGGCCGACTTCCGGGAGAAGCTCCTGCCCGCCCTGGGCCACGCGCCCACCGTGGTGGAGCTGCCAACGGAGTCCGACGCCCCGTAGCGGCGCACAGTGTGCGCCACCCGCCCCTCTGCAGCGGCGCACAGTGCGCGCCACCATCCCGCCGTAGGGGCGCTCATTGAGCGCCCGCCGACACGCTGTTCGCTCCAATTGAGAATTCAAAGTTGAAAATGGCGGTATTTCGCAAATTGCGATTTGCGAAGTAAAAATTCTTTACAGATAACAAGAGGGGGCTGTTATGAACACTGGAACCCTTGTCACCGCAATCGCTGTGTTTCTTCTGGCGGGCGGCCTGTTCTTCCTGGGGGTCCGCCAGCTTCTGGAACGCGGCTATCTGTTCAACAACGCCTGGATCTACGCCACAAAAAAAGAACGGGAGTCTATGAACAAGAAGCCCTATTACCGGCAGTCCGGCGTCGTGTTCTGTCTGTTGGGGCTTCTGTTCACTGTGATCGGCTTCTACGCGATCCTGCGGGACGGCAGGCTGTTGTGGCTGGAGGCCGCGCTGGCTGTCGGAGCCGTCGTGTATGCCGTCGTCTCTTCGATCCGCATCGAAAACCGCAAAGCAAAGAATACGGATTCCTCGCGGCGCGCGAAATGACAGGCTTCGGCGCACAGTTTGCGCCGCCATCCCGCCGTAGGGGCCGGCGCCCCTGCCGCGAAAAAACGCAAAACGAATAACGAATAACTGCGGTATTTCGCAAATTGCCATTTGCGAAAAGATCATTATTGTGAGATGCTGTCATGAAAAAAGAATCCATCCCCTACGCCTTATTGATTCTGCTCTTTGTGTTCCTTGTGATCGCAATCCCCGCCTGCCATGCCATGCGGAACTGGTATTCCGACGAAAAGCCCTGGGATTATAAATCCAGCGTCTGGATCAGCGAGGACCCGTACTTCGTGCTGACCGTGGATGAAACAGGCCGGGCAAGTTGCGTCGCCGGGCAAGGTGACAACACCGTTTCCTTTCATGTGGACTATATCGGCAACAACGTCGTTTTTTTGACAGAGGATGAAGCCGGATGCACTGAGATTCTCGCACAAGGCGACGGAGATTACTCCTCCAAGAAGTTTACGGTAAGCTTTTCCGAAGGCTTCACCCTTCCCGGCGTCTTTGACGAGCCGATCTCCAAGCTTGTTTTCATTCGACAGCAATAGCGTTCCGCGTCGTTTGCGGCCGCCGTGGTCGGTTGCCCCGGCGCAACGAATTGAATTCATTTTTCAATTCAGAGAATTGAAAAATACCACAATTTTTCATTATTCATTTTTCAGTTTTCAGTAAACCCCACACAGGATCGCCCTTCGGGCGATTGCGGGCGCTCAGTGAGCGCCCCTACAGCGCAAACCGGACAAGCACTGCTTGTCCCTACATTTGCTCTTCGAGGTGATCCCATGACCGTCGGCCGCTTTGCCCCTTCCCCTTCGGGGAAAATGCACCTGGGGAATCTCTTTTCCTTTCTGCTGGCCTGGTGCTCCGTGCGGAGCGCCGGGGGCGAACTGGTGCTTCGGATGGAGGATCTGGACCCCCAGCGGACCTCGGCGGAGTTCGCCGCCCTGATCCGCCGGGACCTGCTGCGCTTCGGCCTGGACTGGGACCGGGAGGTCCCCTGTCAAAGCACCCGCACCGCCGCCTATGACGCGGCCTTTGCCAAATTGGAGCAAATGGGGCTCATCTACCCCTGCTACTGCTCCCGGGCGGAGGTCCACGCGGCCTCGGCCCCCCATCTGGGCCAGAGCGAATTCGTCTACGCCGGCACCTGCCGGGACCTGACGCCGGCGCAGCGGGCCGCCAGGAAGCGCGCCCCCGCCTGGCGGCTCCGGGTCCCCGATCAGGAATGGATCGTCCGGGACGGCCTCCAGGGGGACTACAGCGAGCTGCTGAGCCGGGACTGCGGGGATTTCGTGGTCCGCCGGGCCGACGGAGTCTACGCCTACCAGCTGGCCGTGGTGGTAGACGACGCGGAGAACGGCGTCACCCAGGTGGTCCGGGGCCGGGATCTGCTGGCCTCCGCCCCCCGGCAGAAGTACCTCTTCTCCCTGCTGGGAAAGCCCGCGCCGGAATATATTCACGTTCCCCTGCTGATGGCCCCGGACGGCCGGCGGCTCAGCAAGCGCGACGGCGACCTGGATCTGGATACCCTGCTGGGCCGCCTCACCCCCGAGGAAATCCTCGGCGCCCTGGCCTTCGCCGCCGGACTGATCGACCGAAAAGAAGCGATCTCCGCGAAGGAGCTTGCCGCCGTCTTCGACTGGAGCAGGGTGCGGAGGGAGGATATTTGCCTGACGCTTTGACCGATGCGCAATCGGGGGTGAAAAGCCGTAGGGGGCGGCGTCCCCGACGCCCCGAACGTGTCGTTATCTGATACCTGCGGGCCGTCGAGGACGCCGGCCCCTACGGCAAGAACCCAACAAATCCGAATATTGCGGGCAGATTGCCCGCGCTACATAAAATAATACAGGAGAAACAACCATGGACAATATCAAGCTCGCCAATCTGCTCTTTCCCGACGTGACGCTGACGCCGGAGGACCTGGAAGTGAAATTCCCGCCCCGCGATCTCCCCGAGGGGGCGCGGGTGACCCGCTTCGCCCCCTCGCCCACGGGCTATCTGCACATCGGCGGTCTCTTCGGGGCCCTGACCGACGTGCTGGTCGCCAAGGCCTCGAAGGGCGTCTCTTACCTCCGCATCGAGGACACCGACAAGAAGCGGGAGATCGACGACGGCGTTTCCGCCATCATCAAGGGCTTCGACGCCTTCGGCGTGGAGTTCACCGAGGGCGTCACCGGCTTCGGCACCGAAAAAGGCGCCTACGGCCCCTACACCCAGAGCCAGCGCGTCTTCATCTACCACGCCGTGGCCAAGCGGCTGGTGGAGGAGGGCAAGGCCTACCCCTGCTTTTGCAGCGCCGAGGAGCTGACGCAGCTTCGGGAGCAGCAGGAGAAGGACGGGGCCCTGATCCGGGGCTACTTCGGAAAATACGCCAAGTGCCGGGACCTGAGCCTGGAGGAGATTGAGGCAAAGCTCGCCGCCGGGAAGCCCTGGGTCCTGCGCTTCCGCTCCGAGGGCAGCGAGGACAGGCGCATCGTCTTCGAGGACCTGATCCGGGGCAAGATCGAGATGCCCGAGAACATCATCGACGAGGTGCTGCTGAAGTCCGACGGCATCCCCACCTACCACTTCGCCCACGTCTGCGACGACCACTTCATGCGCACCACCCACGTGATCCGCGCCGAGGAGTGGCTGAGCTCCGTCCCCAAGCACATCGCCATGTTCAAGGCCTGCGGCTTCCGGGTCCCCAAGTACGTCCACACGGCCCAGGTCATGAAGCTGGACGACGACACCGGCGACAAGCGCAAGCTCTCCAAGCGCAAGGACCCCGAGGCCGCCGTCTCCTACTTCGTGGAGAAGGGCTTCCCCAGGGAGGCCGTCATCGAGTACCTGCTGACCCTGCTGAACTCCAACTTTGAGGACTGGCGCCGGGCCAACCCCGGCGTGGACGCCATGGACTACCCCTTCAACCTGAAGAAGATGGGCTCCTCCGGCTGCCTCTTCGACCTGCTGAAGCTCACCGACGTCAGCAAGAACGTGATCTCCCACATGAAGGCGGAGACCATCTATCAGCGCGTCGCCGCCTGGGCGAAGGACTACGCCCCGGACTTCTACGCCATTTTCACCGCGGACCCGGCCTTCTCCACCGCCATTCTGAACATCGACCGGGAGGTCCCCAAGCCCCGGAAGGACATCGCCAAGTGGGACGAGGTCCCGGCCTATCTGGACTACTTCTTCGACGAGCCCGAGGCCGACCCGGCCCTTCTGCCCGAGCGGGTCAGCCCGGAGGACGCCAGGGCCATCCTGGCCTGCTGCTGCGCCCACTATGAGCCCGGCGACGACAAGGACGCCTGGTTTGCCCGCATGAAGAGCTGGTGCCCCAGCCTGGGCTTCTGCCCCGAGGTCAAGGAGTACAAGAAGAACCCCGAGGCCTTCAAGGGCCACGTGGGCGACCTGAGCTCCGTGCTGCGCCTGGCCGTCACTGGCCGCACCAACACCCCCGACCTCTGCACCATCATGCAGCTCTTAGGCAAGGAAAAGGTCGCCGCCCGCCTGAACGCCTTTGCGGCGAAGCTGTAGGTCTATGAAATTAATGATCCTCGACGGGAACTCCGTCATCAACCGGGCCTTTTACGGCGTGCGGACGCTCACCACGAAAAGCGGCCAGTACACCAACGCCGTCTACGGCTTTCTGAACATTCTCGACCGGGTGCGGCAGGAGGAGAAGCCGGAGGCCCTCTGCGTGGCCTTCGACCTCCACGGTCCCACCTTCCGCCATGAGAAATACGACCAGTACAAGGCCACCCGCCACGGCATGCCCGAGGAGCTGGCCCAGCAGATGCCCGTGATGAAGGACGTGCTCCGGGCTATGAACGTCCCCATCTACGCCTGCCAGGGCTGGGAGGCCGACGACGTGATCGGCACCGTGGCCAAGCGCTGCGCCGCCGCAGGCTGGGACTGCGTGGTGGTCACCGGCGACCGGGACAGCCTGCAGCTGGTGGACGAGCACGTCACCGTGAAGCTCATCGTCACCAAGGGCGGCCAGACCGGCTCCACCAACTACACCCCGGAGCTCTTCCGGGAGGAATACGGCCTGGAGCCCATCCGCCTCATTGACCTGAAGGCCCTCATGGGCGACAGCTCCGACAACATCCCCGGCGTCCGGGGCGTCGGCCCCAAGGGCGCCCTGGAGCTGCTGCACAAATACGGCAGCCTGGACGGGGTCTACGAAAATCTGACGCCCCAGAACATGAAGGGCAAGCTCTACGAAAAGCTGGCCAACGACAAGGACATGGCCTATCTGAGCTACGATCTGGCCACCATCCGTCTCAACGCCCCCATCGACTTTACCCCGGAAGACGCCCTGGTCAAGGAGCCGGACCGCCAGGCCCTCTACGATCTGTTCCTGAACCTGGAATTTATCAAGCTGATTGACAAATATCATCTGCGCGGCGCTCCCTCCGTAGGGGGCGGCGTCCCCGACGCCCCGAACGCTTCAATTCCCGCAACGTGCGGGCCGTCGAGGACGCCGGCCCCTACGGCGATTCCCGCGACCAAAGCCGAATTCGACGCCCTGCTGGAACAGTGGAAGCAGGCCGAATACCTGGCCCTCTCCGCCTCCGACGATCTGGAAACGCTCGCCCTGGACGACGGAGCCCATCCCGCCCTGCTGAGCCGGGCCCGGCTGGGCCTGGCCTGGGACTTCGTCCTGCCCGCCCTCTTCTCCGGCGAGCTTCGGCTGGCGGTCCACGGCTCCAAGGAGCTGATCCGCCGCCTGCTGGAGCGCTGCCTGCCCGCCGAGGGGATCGCCTTCGACACCGAGGTAGCCGCCTATCTGCTGGACGCCGCCCGGGGCAAGTATGAGCTGCCCGCCCTGGCCCTGCAATACTGCCAGACGGAGCTGCCCGCGTACAAAGACCTGACCGCAGCCGGGACCGAGCCTGCCGAGGCCCTGCGGAGCCTGCTGCTCCGGGAGGCCGCCGCAATCCTGGCCCTGATCCCGCCGCTGTCGGAGGGCCTGCAAGAGCAGAAGCTTGGAAAGCTCTATTACGAAATGGACCTCCCCCTCTGCCCCGTGCTGGCGGAGATGGAGGTGGAGGGCGTGCTGGTGGACGCCGAGGCCCTCCACAGCTTCGACGAGATGCTGCGCGCCCGGATCGAAGCGATCCGCGCCGATATTTACCGCTACGCGGCGGGCGAGTTCAACGTGAACTCCCCCAAGCAGCTGGGCGAGGTGCTCTTCGACCGGCTGGGCCTGCCCGCCGGAAAGAAGCGTTCCACCAACGTGGAGGTGCTGGAAAAGCTCCGGGACAAGCACCCCATCATCGGCTGCATCATGGAATACCGCACCCTCACCAAGCTCCAGGCCACCTACGCCGAGGGGCTGTTGAAGGTCGTGGGCCCCGACGGCCGGGTGCGGACCACCTTCCAGAACACCGTCACCGCCACGGGCCGCCTCTCCTCCACGGACCCGAACCTCCAGAACATCCCGGTCCGCACGGACCTGGGCGCGGAGATTCGCAAGATGTTCGTGCCCGAGCCCGGCTCCGTCTTTGTGGACGCGGACTACAGCCAGATCGAGCTGCGGGTCCTGGCCCATATGGCGGGGGACGCGGCCATGCAGGCCGCCTTCAACTCCGGGGAGGACGTACACCGGGTCACGGCCTCCCAGGTCTTCGGCGTGCCCCTGGAGGAAGTGACGCCCCAGCTGCGCCGCAGCGCCAAGGCCGTCAACTTCGGCATCGTCTACGGCATCTCCGAGTTCTCCTTGGCGGAGGATATCGGCGTCAGCCGGGCCGAGGCCAAGAGCTATATCGACAACTACCTGAACAAATACCACGGCGTCCGGGACTTCATGGCCGCCGTGGTGGAGCAGGGCACGAAGGAAGGCTACGTTTCCACCCTCTACGGCCGCCGCCGCTGGATTCCCGAGCTGAAGGACGGCAAGTATATGGTCCGGGAGGCCGCCAAGCGCATGGCCATGAACGCGCCCATCCAGGGCACCGCCGCGGATATCATCAAGCTCGCCATGCTGCGGGTGGACAAGGCCCTGAAGGCCGCCGGCCTCGAGGCCAGGCTGGTGCTGCAGGTCCACGACGAGCTGATCGTGGAGTGCCCCGAGGCCGAGGCCGAGACCGTCGCCGCCCTGGTGACCCGGGAGATGGAGGGCGCCGCGGCACTGGCCGTCCCCCTCACCGCCGAAGCCAAGATCGGCAAGAGCTGGTACGAAGCCAAGTGACAAATGACAGCTGACATGTAACAATTCTCGCCGTAGGGGCGCTCACTGAGCGCCCGCCGACGCCCGCCACCCCGCAGGGGCGGCCAAAACCTCCCCTGCTCGCAGGGGAGGGGGACCGGCCTCAAGGCCGGTGGAGGGGTGCCGCCCGCCCGAGGCAGGCGCTTTCAAAGAAAGAAGTAAGAGGTAAAAAGTGTATCAGATCATTTCGATGTGTGAAAAACACGTCCCTCGGATTGCGGCCCTGGAGGCGGCGAACTTTTCCGCGCCCTGGGACGAAGCCTCCATCCGGGCCGAGCTGGAGAACCCTCTGGCCCTCTGGCTGATTGCCGAGGGCGAGGCGGGCGAAGGCGAAGAGAGGCCCGTCCTGGGCTACGTGGGCTCCCAAAGCTGCTTCGAGGACGCGGACGTTCTCAACGTCTGCGTGGCCCCGGAAGCAAGACGCCGTGGCGTGGCCGAGGCCCTGATGCTGGAGCTGGAGCGCCGATTGATTCCCAAGGGCGTGGAAAAGATCACCCTGGAGGTCCGGGCCTCCAATGCTCCGGCGATTGCGCTGTATTCCAAAATCGGATATACGAAGGTCGGCATGCGCCGGAATTACTACGAAAAGCCCCGCGAGGACGCGCTGATTCTTCAGAAATCTCTCAAATCTGAATCCTGAACGGCGGACAAGCACGGCTTGTCCCTACGCCCGATCCTCACCCTAATCCCTATATCGAGGTAATCCTATGAACATCCTATCCATCGAATCCTCCTGCGACGAGACCGCCGTGGCGGTGGTCTGCAACGGGCGCAAGCTGCTCTCCGACTGCATCTCCTCCCAGGTGGCCATCCACCGGATCTACGGCGGCGTGGTGCCGGAGATCGCCTCCCGCAAGCACATCGAGGCCATCTATCCCCTGGCGGACCAGGCCCTGGCCGAGGCCGGGATCACCCGGGCCGAGCTCGACGCCGTGGCTGTCACCTACGCCCCGGGCCTCATCGGGGCCGTGCTGGTGGGGGTCAACTTCGCCAAGGCCGCGGCCTATGCCCTGGGCAAGCCCCTGATCCCGGTCCACCACATCCGGGGCCACATCGCCGCCAACTATCTGACCCATCCCGAGCTGGAGCCTCCCTTCCTCTGTCTGGTGGTCTCCGGCGGCCACACCATGCTGGTGGACGTGGCGGACTACACCAAAATGACGATCCTGGGCGGCACCCGGGACGACGCCGCGGGCGAGTGCTTCGACAAGATCGCCCGGGTGCTGGGAATGCCCTATCCCGGCGGCGCGGCCCTGGACCGCAGAAGCCAGGGCGGCGACGAGACGAAATATCCCCTGCCCCGGGCCAAGGTGGACGGGAACCCGCTGGATTTATCTTTCTCCGGCTTGAAAACGGCGGCCATCAACCTGATCCACAACGCCCGGCAGAAAAATGAGGAGATCGATATTCCTTCGCTCTGCGCCTCCGTCTCCGCCTCCGTCAGTCAGGCTCTGGTGAGCCGCACGGAGCTGGCCCTGGCCCAGACGGGCCGCAAAACCCTGGCCGTGGCGGGCGGCGTGGCCGCCAACTCCCGGATCCGGGCGGAGGTGACGGCCCTGGCGGATCGACTGGGCGTGAAGCTCTGCCTGCCGGAGCTCCGCTTCTGCGGCGACAACGCCGCCATGATCGGCGCCCAGGGCTACTACGAATACCTGGCGGGCAATACCGCCGACATGACCCTCAACGCCTACGCCACCAAGTCGCTGGTGGGGGAAACGCTGTGAGAGGTAAGAAGGAATAAGTAAGAAGTAATAAGTAATAGGTAATGCGTATCATTGCTCAATTATGATTCAAACCCGGAGGAAATCGGTTTTTTCCGAATTTCCTCCGGGTTTTCGACGGTGTACAACGGATTATGGAAACGAATTTTTTTCGTTGCTGAGCGCAAGGACGGAAGTACGGGTCCTTCGACTACGCTGCGCTCCGCTCAGGACGACAAGGAGGAACGTTTTCCTGTCATTCCGAGCGCAGCGAGGAATCCGTTCCCTCGTCCCCATTCAATTCCGTTTTGCAGATGGCAATCTGAAAACACCTCAATTATTCATTCTTCATTCTTCATTCTTCATTTTTCATTTTTCATTTCGCGTAAGCGAATTACCACTGCCGTTCTGTCGTCCTCCGCGTCGGTTTCGCCCAGGGTGATGAGGCAGGAGGCCAGGTCCCGCACCGAGCCCTGGGCAAAGGCGCTGAGCCGCCGCTCCGTCTCCGCCCCGAAGGCTCCGTCCGTGACCATCACCAGGGTCTCGCCCTCCGCAAGAGATAGCTCGTACTGACCGGGAACGCTCCCCGCCGCGTCGAGGCCGGGCGGCGGGGTGGCGGCGCCGACGGTCTCCACCGTGCCGCCGCGCCGCAGATAGGAGGGGGCCGCGCCCCACTTATAGAGGGTCCCGGCCCCGGTCCGCAGGTCCAGCCGCAACAGATCCAGGGTGGCGAAGGCCGCCTGCCTCCGCAGGACGAAGAAGCCGTTTACCAGCTCCAGCGCCGTATCCGGGGCCAGCCCCGCCTCCAAAAAGGCCGTCAGCAGCCGGGCTGCCCGGTCGCTCTCGACCCGGGCCTCCGGGCCGGTGCCCATGCCGTCGCAGAGCAGGACGCAGAAGCTGCCGAAGCGGTCCCGGCAGGAGGCGCCCCGGTCCCCGGAGCGCTCGTTTCCTGCCCGGCAGGCGGAGCCCACCGCCAGCTCGGGGGCGTAGCGCAGGGCCGTCCCGGGCTGGGAACGGCTCAGGGCCTCCAGCAGCCGGGCCAGGGCCAGGTATTGGCCCGCCGCCACCCGGCGGCCCTCCTGGCGGCGGAAGGCCTCCCGGCGGGCGGCCAGCTGCCCGTCCAAGGCCTGATTGACGGCGGTAACGAAGCCCGCCGTATGGCAGCAGCGGGCCGTGAAGCGCTCCGGCAGGTCCTCCCGCTGGGCCGCGCCCCGGCCCAGGATGGCCTCTCCGGCGGCGCAGAGGTCCCGGTAGGTGTCCTCCGCGTTCTGCTCCCAGCAGAGACTGTGACGCACGCAGCAGCGGCAGACCTGCTCGGCGGCGAAGTCGTAGACCTCCGCCAGCTTCAGGGGCGGCACCGCCGGGTCCTCCCGGGCCAGGACGCCGTGCATGGTATGCAGAGCCTTTTCCACGCTCTTTTGCGCGGGCAGGGTCCGTACCGGCCCCGGCAGCGCGCCGCGCTCCGCGGCGGGAAGCGGAATCCGATCCAGCGCCGGCAGCAGGATCGCCCCGGCCAGGGCCAGGGTCTGACCCAGAGGCGCCGCCGAGACCGCCAGAGACAGGAGCAGCAGGCCGCCGGCAGCCAGCCGGGCCCCCGGCTCTCCCGCCGCCGCCCGCCGGTACAGCAGGGGCAGCAGAGCGGACAGGACGATTCCCAGACCGAGCCGGAGCAGGGGCAGTAGTCCAAGTCCGGTATCCAGCAGAAACAGACTTCCCACCGCGGCGCAGAGCCCCGCGCAGAGCGCCGGACGGGAGACCGGCGTCCGCCGGAAGATCAGGGCCCCGGCAAAGCAGCTCAGGCTCAGGGCCAGGGGCTCCAGCGCCGCAGCCCAGCCCCAGAGCAGGGCATAGCCCCAGCCGGCCCCCAGCAGCATCGCTCCGCTCCGCAGGCCAAAGGCTCCGCAGAGCGGCAGGCAGGCCGCCAGCGGCGCGGGAGCGCCCAGCAGGGGCAGGCCCGCCAGCACGAAGGCCCCGCCGCCCCAGGCCAGAGCCTCCAGGGCGGCCCGCCCCGCTTTGGAGGCCGTCAGTCGCCGCAGTCCGTGCAGCAGCGCCGCCCCGGTCCGCGCCGGGGCGTTTTTTTCGATCAGCTTGATCCCGTTCATTCGCGTCATCTCCGTGTTTCTTTGCAGCAATCATAGCAAAGCCCCGGGAAAAATGCTGTCGGGAATGCTCCGTTGGAAAATAATAGTTGCAGCCCCGTGCGGATTCGGGTATAATGGGAGAAACACAAGCGCAAATCGGGATTTGTAAGGCCGTAGGGGGCGGCGTCCTCGACGCCCCGAACCTCTCGTTATCTGATACCTGCGGGCCGTCGAGGACGCCGGCCCCTACGGCGAGAGCCCGACAAATCCGAATTCTCCAGTTCGAGGTGCCCTATGGATTTCAAATTACACGCGCCCTTTCAGCCCACCGGCGACCAGCCGGAGGCCATCGCCGCCCTGACGGAGGGGCTGAAGATGGGTCTGGACGAGCAGGTGCTGCTGGGCGTCACCGGCTCCGGCAAGACCTTCACCATGGCCAACGTCATCGCCAATCTGAACCGCCCCACCCTGGTGCTGGCCCACAACAAGACTCTGGCGGCCCAGCTCTGCTCCGAGTTCCGGGAGTTCTTCCCGGAGAACGCGGTGGAGTATTTCATCTCCTACTACGACTACTACCAGCCCGAGGCCTACATCGCCCACACGGACACCTATATCGAGAAGGACTCCTCCATCAACGACGAGATCGAGCGGCTGCGGCACAGCGCCACCTCCTCCCTCTTTGAGCGGCGGGACGTGATCGTGGTGGCCTCCGTCTCCTGCATCTACGGTCTGGGCGACCCCATCGAC
Source organism: Oscillospiraceae bacterium (assembly GCA_017519005.1). Classification (GTDB taxonomy): domain Bacteria; phylum Bacillota; class Clostridia; order Oscillospirales; family Oscillospiraceae; genus JAFRPC01. The sequence continues at coordinate 16,178 of JAFWTG010000113.1, forward strand.
TACAAGAACATGGTGATCTCCCTCCGCACGGGGACGGATTACCCCCAGGAGGAGCTGATGAAGAAGCTCATTGAGATCCGCTACGAGCGCAACGACGTGGACTTCTCCCGGAACAACTTCCGGGTCCGGGGCGACACGGTGGAGATCTACCCCGCCTACTGGGCGGGTCGGGCCATCCGGGTGGAATTCTTCGGCGACGAGGTGGACCGGATCAGCGAGATCAACGCCGTCACCGGCATCCCGGAGCGCTTCGTCTCCCACGTGGCCATCTACCCCGCCTCCCACTACGTCACCACCAAGGAGAAGATGGACCGGGCCATCGTGGAGATCCGCCGGGAGATGGAGGAGCGGGAGGCGTATTTCCAGGCCAACAACCGCCTGCTGGAGGCCCAGCGCATCCGCCAGCGCACCGAGTACGACATGGAGATGATGCAGGAGATCGGCTTCTGCACCGGCATTGAGAACTACTCCCGGGTCATCTCGGGCCGGGCCCCCGGCACGCCCCCCATGACCCTGCTGGACTACTTCCCCGAGGACTTCCTGCTCTTCGTGGACGAGAGCCACGTGACCCTGCCCCAGGTCCGGGCCATGTACAACGGCGACCGGAGCCGGAAGGAGAGTTTGGTCAACTACGGCTTCCGCCTGCCCTCCGCCTTCGACAACCGGCCCCTGACCTTCCCCGAGTTCCAGAGCAAAATCCACCAGGCCATCTACGTCTCCGCCACGCCCGCCCCCTACGAAACCGAGCGGGCCGGGCAGATCGTGGAGCAGGTCATCCGTCCCACGGGTCTGCTGGACCCGGAGGTGGAGGTCCGGCCCATCGACGGTCAGGTGGACGACCTCATGGAGGAGATCGCCAGGGTCACGGCCCGGGAGGAGCGGGTCCTGGTGACCACCCTCACGAAGCGCATGGCCGAGGACCTCACCAGCTTCCTGCAAAAGAACGGCGTCCGGGTCCGCTATATGCACTCGGACATCGGCGCGATGGAGCGCATGGAGATCATCCGGGACCTGCGCATGGCGAAATTCGACGTGCTGGTGGGCATCAACCTGCTGCGCGAGGGCCTGGACCTGCCGGAGGTCAGCCTTGTGGCCATTCTGGACGCCGACAAGGAGGGCTTCCTGCGCTCTCCCACCTCCCTGGTGCAGACCATCGGCCGGGCCGCCCGGAACGCGGACGGCCGGGTGATCATGTACGCCGACCGGGTGACGGAGGCCATGGACTACGCCATCCGGGAGACCAACCGCCGCCGGGGCATCCAGCAGGCCTACAACGAGGCCCACGGCATCGTCCCCAGGACCATCCGCAAGGACGTACGGGAGCTCATCGAAATCAGCCGTCAGGAGCGCGACGCCCTGGGCAAGGGCGGCGTGAAGCTGACCAAGGAGGAGCGCGAGCGCGAGATCGCCCGCCTGGAAAAGCAGATGCGCAAGGCAGCGCAGATGATGGAATTCGAGTTCGCGGCCGTGCTGCGTGACCAGATCATCCAGCTGCGGGGTGATTCCAAATGACCCTCCGGGCCATGATCGAAGCATACCGGCCCTATAACGAGGCCGAGGCCCGGGACAGGGAGCTGATGCTCTACGCCCTGGCGCACTTCCCGGACGTTTTGAGCCGGGAGAACCCGGTCTGCCATTTCACGGCCTCCAACTGGATCACCAACGCCGCCCGGGATCAAATTCTGCTGGTCCACCACAACATCTACCGGCACTGGGCCTGGACCGGCGGCCACGCGGACGGGGAGGCCGATCTCCGGGCCGTGGCCCTGCGGGAGGCCAAAGAGGAGACGGGGCTGACGGAGCTCCGCCCCCTCTGCGAGGGGATTTTCTCCCTGCAGGTCCTGGACGTGGACCACCATATCAAGCGGGGCCGATACGTATCCTCCCACCTTCACCTGGACTGCTGCTATCTCTGGGAAGCCGACGAGACCGCCCCCCTCCGGGCCCGGGCGGGCGAGAACAGCGGCGTGAAATGGGTCCCCATTGATGTGGTCCTGGCCGTCTGCGGCGAGCCGGTGATGGATATTGTCTATTCCAAGCTCAATGAAAAATTGGCAGCTCTCCCATGAGGGCTGCCAATTCCGCTTTGCCCGGCAGAATTATTTTGCATTCTATACCTTCGCCGTCGGGCGCAAGCCGTCTGGCGTCAGCTCCGCATGGGTAACGCCCTGCAAAATCAGCTCGGCGGCCGGGTCCAATACCTCGGTCTGAAGCAAATGGCGAATCGCTCTTGCGCCCGCGGGATCGCGGGCGCTTTGCTTTGCCAGCCGGGCGGGGAAGCCGGGTTCCGGCTCCACCCGGAGGCCAGCGGCCTCCACCCGGGCCAGGGCCTCCCGGAGCCGCAGGGCGGCGATCTGCTCCAGCGTTTTTTCCGTCAGGGGCCGGAACTGCACCACCGCGTCCATGCGGCCCAGCAGCTCCGGGGAGAAGGCGTCCCGGAGCCGGTCCCGGGCCTCCGTCTCCCCGGGGGCGGCCCCGCCGGATTTTGCGTCGGCGCCCGCCGTCAGCCCGGCGGCCGCGAAGCCCGGCCGGGCCTTGGCCCCCAGGCACCCGGCGTTGGTGGTCATCACCAGCAGGACGTTCCGGAAGTCCGCCGTGCGGCCCAGGCCGTCGGTGAGGCGGCCGTCCTCCAAAATCTGCAGCAGCAGGGCCGTGACGCTGGGGTGGGCCTTCTCCAGCTCGTCGAGGAGAATCAGGCTGTGGGGCCTGGCCCGGACCCGCTCCGTCAGCTCGCCCCCCTTCCCGTGGCCAACGTAACCGGGAGGGGCCCCCAGCAGCCGGGCCGCGGTATGCTCCTGGGCGTACTCCGACATATCCAGCCGCAGCATGGCGGCCTCGCAGCCGTATACCTCCCGGGCCAGGGCCTTGCAGAGGGCGGTCTTCCCCACGCCGGTGGGTCCGGCGAAGAGCAGGGCCGCGGCGGGCCGGTTCGGCTCGCCCAGGCCCAGCCTGCCCCGGCGGACAGCGGCGGCCGCGCTTCGCACCGCCTCCGGCTGGCCCAGCACTGCCTCGCCCAGCCTGCGCTCCAGCTCCCGGAGCGCGGCCCGGTCCCCGCCGCGGAGCCGCCGCAGGGGGATACCCGTGGCCCGCTGGAGGGTCAGCGCCACGGCCTGACGGTCCACCAGCCCCGTCCCCCGGAGGCTCACCGCGGCGGCGGCCTCGTCCAGCAGGTCCACCGCCTTGTCCGGCAGGAAACGGCCCGGCAGATAGCGCTCGCTGAGCCGCACCGCCGCCTCCACTGCCTGGGAGAGGATGCAGACCCCATGATGCCGCTCCAGGCCGGGGGCCAGGGCCGTCAGAATCTCCAGGCTCTGGGCCACGGTGGCCGGGGCCAGCTCCACGACCCGGAAGCGGCGGGCCAGCGCCGGGTCCGCCTCCACGCGGCGGCTGTACTCCTCCCGGGTCGTGGCCCCGATGATCTGCACCCCGCCCCGGCCCAGGGCAGGCTTCAGCAGATTGGCCGCGTCGATGGAGCCCTCGGCCCCGCCGGCGCCCATCAGCGTGTGGAGCTCGTCCAGGAAGAGAATCACGTTCCCGGCCTGGGCGGTCTCCGCCAGCAGGTCCCGGACCCGCTCCTCGAACTCGCCCCGGTATTTTGTCCCCGCCACCAGGGAGGCCATGTTGAGGCTCCAGATCCGCTTCCCCGCCAGTTGGGGCGGGACCTGGCCCCGGGCGATGCGCCGGGCCAGCTCCTCCACCAGGGCGGTCTTCCCCACCCCCGGCGGCCCCACCAGGGCGGGACTGTTCTTGTTCCGGCGGCAGAGAATCCGCGCCAGCTCCGCCAGCTCCTCCTCCCGGCAGAGCACCGGGTCGGCAGGCGGCCGTCGGTCCATGGGAATGGCAAACTGTTCCAGCAATCGCACCTTGTCTCATTCCTTTCATCGTTTTTCTGGTCGAGGCATCAGGCAATAGGCATCAGGCATCAGGCACCGCCTGTCATGTATTTTCTAACTTGCTTCCATGGAGCCCGTTCAGACGTGTTTATTTTAAACAAGCTGAAATCAGCCTCATACCTCTTGACTTTTCTCCTCCGTTTGGTATAACAAGGCCAAAGGTTTTTCACCATTTTTGTGCGCCTCCTGTCAACACAGGAGGAAGAGCCCGTACCGGTGGAAAACCTTTTCCCATATATTTGGCTTTCCTTCCGAAACAGCAAAGCACATCGAGCGGGGTATCCGTGAAGAGAATGAACAGCGCTGCAGGCGGTGCCTGATGCCTGGTGCCTGATCCCTGGTGCCTTCAAATATGGAAAGGATATCCGCTGACCGCTCACCTTAAACCTTTATTCACAAAAAATGTGCAAAATTTTCAGAATTACCCATTGCATTTTTCAAAAAACATGTTATGATAGGGTCAGCAAGGAAAGCAACCACCCCAACACCGAACAGAAGGAGGAACGAACATGGCTTATACCATCACCGACAACTGCGTCAAGTGCGGCACCTGCGCCGACACCTGCCCCCTGGGCATCATCTCTGAGGGCGAGGACAAGTACGTCATCGACGCCGAACAGTGCGTGGAGTGCGGCTCCTGCGCTGCCGCCTGCCCCGTTGAGGCCATTGAGCTGTAATTGACCGAACCAAAAAGGGCCTGTGCTCTGCACAGGCCCTTTTCCAATCCAACGACCGGGAACGCAAGATGCAAACTGATTACGAGCTGCTGGAAAACGGAATCAAGCTGTTCCGCGGCGGGACGGCCTTTCCCCTGAGCACCGACGCGGTGCTCCTGGCGGACTTTGCCGCCGTGCCGAAGGGGGCCGCCGTCTGCGACCTCTGCGCCGGAGCCGGGGCCCTAGGCCTGCTGCTGCTGGACCGGGACCCGTCCCTCTCCGTCACAGCGCTGGAGCTCCGGGCGGAGCCCTGCGCCCTGATGGAGCGCAGCCGGGCGGAGAACGCGCTGGGGGATCGCTTCCGGGTCCTGCGGGGCGACGTCCGGGCCGTCCGGCAGCTGCTCCCCCACGGTTCCTTCCGTCAGGTGGTCTGCAACCCGCCCTACTACCCGGTGGGCAGCGGCTTTGCCCCGGCGGACGAGACCCAGGCCGTCGCCCGGACGGAGCTCTGCTGCGGACCCGCCGACTACTGCGGCGCGGCGGCCTGGCTGCTGCCCACGGGGGGCAGCTTCTGGCTGGTCCACAAGCCGGAGCGGCTGGCAGAGCTCTGCTGCGCCCTGCGGGAGGCCGGCCTGGAGCCCAAGACCCTGCGGCCGGTCTGCCCCAGACCGGACAGCGCCCCCTCCCTGCTGCTGCTCCGTTCCGTCAAGGGCGGCAAGCCCGGCCTGGCCTGGCTCTCCCCTCTGATCCTGGCAAAGCCCGACGGCACGCCCACGGCGGAGTACCGGCGAATTTACCGGATGACCTGAACGCTCAACCCGGATTTGTAGCATTCCTGCGTAGGGCGGCCTGACCCCAGGCCGCCGCGATGAC
>JAFWTG010000114.1 GCA_017519005.1 Oscillospiraceae bacterium
CAGCTCCTCCCCGATGCCGCAGCCCAGGGCCTGGATCACGGGGGCCAGCTTGTCGTTGTTGTAGATCTTGTCCGCCCGGGCCTTCTCCACGTTGAGCATCTTGCCCCACATGGCCAGAATGGCCTGGAAGCGGGAGTCCCGGCCGCCCTTGGCGGAGCCCGCCGCGGAGTCGCCCTCCACGATGTAGAGCTCGGTGAGGGCCGGGTCCCGCTCGTTGCAGTCCTGGAGCTTGCCGGGCATGCGCTCGCCCTCCAGCACAGACTTGCGGCGGATATTCTCCCGGGCGCGGCGGGCGGCCTCCCGGGCGCGGTTGGCCATCATGGCCTTGTCCAGGATGGTCCGGGCCACGGCGGGGTTCTCCTCCAGGTAGTTCCCCAGCTGCTCGTTCACCACGTTGTCCACCAGGGTGCGGATGTAGGCGTTGCCCAGCTTCTGCTTGGTCTGGCCCTCGAACTGGGCCTCCGGCAGCTTGACAGAGATCACGGCGCTCAGGCCCTCCCGGCAATCCTCGCCGGAGACCTTGTCCTCGCCCTTGATGATGCCGTATTTCGTGCCGTAGGCGTTGAGCACCCGGGTCAGAGCCGTCTTGAAGCCCGTCTCGTGCATGCCGCCCTCGGGGGTGTGGATGTCGTTGGCGAAGCTCACCAGGATTTCGTTGTAGCCGTCGTTGTACTGCATGGCGATCTCCGCCACGGCGTCGTCCTTGCGGCCCGTCATATAGATGGGAGCCTCGTGGATGGGGGTCTTGTTGCGGTTGATATAGGTGACGAACTCCCGGATGCCGCCCTCGTAGCGCATGGTGTCGTGGGGGCCGTCCTCGGTCCGCCGGTCCTCGATGGTGATGCGCAGACCCGCGTTCAGGAAGGCCTGCTCCCGCATCCGCTTGTGGAGGGTCTCGTAGTCGTAGACCAGGGTATCGAACATCTCCGGGTCCGGCCGGAAGGTGACGGTGGTGCCGGTGTCCTCGCAGGAGCCGACGATTTCCATCTCCTTCGTGATCTTGCCCCGGGAGAATTCCATCCGATAGACCTTGCCCTCCTTGTGGACCTCGGCGGTCAGCCACTCGGAGAGGGCGTTGACCACGGAGGCGCCCACGCCGTGGAGGCCGCCGGAGACCTTGTAGCCCCCGCCGCCGAACTTGCCGCCGGCGTGGAGGACGGTGAAGACCACCTCCAGGGCGGGCCGGCCGGTCTGGGGCTGGACGTCCACAGGGATGCCGCGGCCGTTGTCCCGGACGGTGATGGTGTCGCCGGGGTTGATGGTGACGGTGATGTGGTCGCAGAAGCCGGCCAGGGCCTCGTCGATGGAGTTGTCCACGATTTCATAGACCAGATGGTGCAGGCCGGATTCGGAGGTGGAGCCGATATACATGCCGGGGCGCTTCCGCACCGCCTCCAGCCCCTCCAGAACCTGGATCTGCGAGCCGTCGTATTCGGTTTCCACCGGGGTGTTCATAAGTTCTTCGTTCATATATTCCATTCCTTTGCTTGGGTTAACATTTGATATTTCATATGACCGTTTCAATTCTTCCGCAGGGGCGGCGCCCTCGACGCCCCGCAGCTCTCAATTTTCAACCGCGTTCCGGCTTTCCCGCCGGCTCGCGATCTCCGCCGTAGGGGGCGGCGCCTTCGACGCCCCGCGTTATTCCGTATAAAAACAATCGTCCTTCCATCTTCTTGGATTATCATCAATATATGACCAAATTTTTTGATAATCCTTTTCTCCGCGTATCACGTGATCGTGATAACCACGCTGAAAGACGGCTTCTCCGACTTCTCTGTTTACAAATCGTTTCAGTGTTCCAATCACATGTGGAACCGTTTCATTTGCGCGGGAATCCTTGTCAAAAGAATCAATCGGAGCTTTCTTATCAACCACCAGGATCAAGTGCAGGTGATTTGGCATGATCACATATTTGTCTATGAATACGCCCGGAATCCGCGCAGTAGACAATATATATTTTTTCAGAGCTTCTCCGATCCCGCTGAGCTGTACCAGCGGGGCGTCGAAGGCGCCGCCCCCTACGACTGTTCCAAACAGCTTCTCCTTGTTTCTCGCACAAATCGTAATAAAATAATACCCTGTATTGGAATAGCTAAAGCATTGCAGACGATTCTGTTTTCTTTGAGGTCTTTGATTCTCCATTTCTTTACAGCCTTCTGTGCTCCAGAACCGTGGAATTAAACTGAACCAAATAAACCCTGTTTAATCCGTACTCCGAAGTCAAAATAAAGGACTTGGGAAGATTGTCCGTTGCGGGAATCACCTCGCCGTTTTCCTCTGCGATTTTCAAAAATGCCCGGGTGCGGTGGGACCAGCTGCAGTTGTCCATATCGAAGATTCCGACGATGGTGCTGTCCCGGACCGCCATATCGTTGCCGATGGGTATATACATCCCGTATCTCCTTCCCTGCAGGGGGCGGCGCCCTCGACGCCCCGGCTCAGCTTACGATTTGTCGGCACGGGCCCCGGAAGGCGTTGGCTCCTGGGGCAAAATCCGCCCGCCCTCGATGCGGATCGTCTTCCCGATCCGGGTGACCTTTTCCTGCTCGCAGCAGGTGATGAAGACCTGGCCGCTCTGGATGTGGTTCAATACGAAGTCCTGGCGGCCGGGGTCCAGCTCGGAGAGCACGTCGTCCAGCAGCAGCACCGGCAGCTCGCCGGTGTCGGCCTCGAAGAGGTCCCGCTCCGCCAGCTTCAGGCTGATGGCCGCGGTGCGGGTCTGGCCCTGGGAGGCGAAGGCCTTCATGGGCAGGCCGTTGAGGGCCGCCTCAAAGTCGTCCTTGTGGGGACCGGAGAGACACTGCTGAGACTCCAGCTCCGCCCGGTAGTGGCTGCTCTGGTGCTCCTTCAGCCGCTCGTAGACCTCCGCCGCGGGGGCCGCGGGGTCTGTGACCGTGGAGACGGTCTGATAGACCAGGCGCAATTGCTCCTTTCCGCCGGAGAAGGCCTCGTGATGGACGGCGGCCCGTTTTTCCAGCTCCCGCAGATATCTGGCCCGGGTGGTGATCAGGATGGCGCCGGTCTGGGCCATGCGCTCGTTGTACTCCGGGATCAGCTCCAGCATGGCGGGCCGCTCGAAGCGGTCCCGCAGGGCGGCGGATTTCTGGGCCAGGAGCCGCCTGTACTCCTCCAGAGCCTGGGCATAGCGGGGCCGCAGCTGACAGAGCGCGTCGTCCAGCAGCTTCCGCCGCTCGGCCGCGCCCTTTTTCAGCACCATCAGATCCTCCGGGCAGAAGAGCACGGTGTTCAGAACCCCGTCCAGCTCCTCCCGGGAGCTTTTTTTCACTCCGGAGAGGAAGAGCTGCCGGGGACGCCGGCCCGCGAACATCACGGTCCGCAGGCTCTGCTCCCGGCCGTAGGACTCCACGGTGGCGCTGAGCTCCGCGTAATCCGCCCCGAAGCGGATTAGCTCCGCCTCCTTCCGGGTGCGGAAGGCCGCGCCGCGGCTGAGGTAGCAGACGGCCTCCAGCAAATTGGTCTTCCCCTGGGCGTTTTCGCCCACGATCAGATTCACGCCGGGATCGAATGCGCACTGAAAGCTCTCATAATTTCGAAAACCTGTTAAGGATAAATCAAGTATTCTCATATTCTTTCAAAGTAAAAATTGAGAATTGAGAATTGAGAAGTATCGGAGTTTTGCAGATTGCAATCTGCAAAACACATTCAATTCTCAATTCTTACTTCTTAATTCTCAATTTATCCTCAGCCCTGCGTCACCTTATAGAAGCACCCGTCAAAGCCCACCTTGTCGCCGGGCCGCAGCTTCTTGCCCCGCATGGTGCAGACCTCGCCGTTGACGGTGACTTCCTCGTTGAGAATAAAGTTCTTCGCCATCCCGCCGGATTCCACGGCGTTGGCCAGCTTCAGAAAGCTCTCCAGCTTGATATATTCCGTCGTAATGGGAATCTCCTGCTCCGATGGGTTCACGCGCCGAACTCTGACTTTCATTGTAATACCTCAATCTAACGAAAAACGAATAACGAATAACGAATAACGAATAACTGTGGTATGTTTCAAATCTTTGATTTGAAACATGATTTTTTTGTCCCGCAGGGACACTGAAATTTATCGTTTTCAGTTTTTAGTTTTTTAGTTTAATCTGACCGGCTGGATCAGATAGGTAAAGTCCGTCTCCTCGCCCTCGCAGGGGACCAGCAGAATGGGGCTCAGGCCGCCGGAGAGCAGCAGGGTGACCTCCTGGGTGGGAACCGCCTTCAGGGCCTCCAGCATGTAGCGGCAGGAGAAGCCGATCTCGGTGTCCTTGCCGTCGCCCGCCAGACGGCAGCCGTCGGTGGCGGAGGCGATGGTGGTGACGGTGCGGAACTGGGCGCCGTCCTGGGAGAAGAGGCAGCGAACCGGGCTCTTGTACTTCTCGGAGACGATCAGGCCCACGCGCTCCACGGTGGCGGTGAGCTCCGCCACGTTGGCCACCAGTTGAATGGGCGTCGAGGCCGGGATGAAGCGCCGCCACTCGGCAAACTTGCCCTCCAGCAGGCGGCAGATCAGGGTGGCGTTCTCCACGGAGAAGGAGATATGCTTCTTGCCGAGCGTGAAGCGGACCTCCTTTTCCTCGTCGGACTCCAAAATCTTTTCCAGCTCCTTCAGGGCCGCGGAGGGAACCACGAAGCTCATGGCGGGGAAGGACGCGCCCTCCTTGTGCCAGGCCCGCTTCGCCATCCGATAGCCGTCGATGGCCACCATGGTGATACTGTCCCCCTGGGCCTCCACCAGACAGCCGGTGTAGATGGCGTTGGCGGTGTCGTCGGAGACGGCGAAGATGGTGCCGGAGATCAGCTCCCGCAGGGCGTTCTGGGGCAGGCGCACCGCGCTTTCCTCCTCCACGGCGGGGAGCTGGGGATATTCGTCGGCGGCGGAGGCCATCAGCTGGAAGGAGGCGACGCCGCCCTTAATGGTGACGCGGTAGTTTTCATCCACCTCGACGATCACCACGTCGTCCGGCAGCTTGCGGACGATGTCCGCGAACATCCTGGCCGGCATGACGCATTCGCCGGGCTGATGGATTTTTGCCTCCAGGGTGACGGTGATTCCGGTCTCCAGGTTATAGCCGGTCATGCGCAGCTCGTCGTCGGCGGACATATAGATGCCCTCCAGAAAGGCCAGACTGCTCTTGGGACTGACGGTGCGGGAGACGATGGAAATGGCGTTCACAAGCGTGTTTTTTTCACATACGAGTTTCATGCCGAAGCTCCTTTCTTTTCTCTCTCACAGAGAGAAAGAGAGAATATATTGTAGTAGTAAGTAACAGTAGGGCATGTGGATGGGGGAAAAGCTTGAAAAACCCTTGCTGTACAAGGTTTTATTTTCCACAGGCAATGGGGAAAGCAAACGAATTTTCCACAGGGGTGCGAATCAGATAATTTGAGCCGTTTTTTCTCCCCATTGGGGATTTCCACTCTCCCCATTATCTGTGGAAAAACCGTAAAGGAATATGTAATAGGTAATAAGTAATAAGTAATAAGTGTCAAAACGGGAAACCTGTTTCCTTATTACTTTCATCAAAGCTTAGAATTGATGTTGGCGGTTATTTCCCGCAGATTGTCTATGGTCTCCTTGTCGCCCTTGGCGATCAGGGATTCGACCTTCTGCAGGGAGGAGATGACGGTGGTGTGGTCGCGGCCGAATTCCCGGCCGATGTTTTTATAGCTCTGGTGCGTCAGATCGCGGATCAGATACATGGCGATCTGTCGGGGCATGACGACGTTGTTGGACTTCAGCCGGCCCCGGAGCAGATGCTCCTCCACGCTGTAGAAGCGGGAGACCTCGCCGATGATCAGCGCGGGGGTGGGGAGATTGTGGCTGGCGTCCATGTACATATCCTTGATGGCCCGGGAGACGTTGGGCAGGTCCAGGGGCATGCCGTTGAGCTCGTGATAGGCCTTGATGATGTTCACCGCGCCCTCCAGAGAGCGGATGTTGTTGGTGATGTTCTGGGCGATGTGGTCGCAGATGTCGTTGGGAAGATCCATGCCCAGGGTGGCGGCTTTTTTCTGAATGATCGCCATGCGGGTCTCATAGTCCGGCAGGGTGACGTCGCAGATCAGGCCGCCCTCAAAGCGGGTCCGAAGGCGCTCCGCCAGCAGAGAAATCTCAGAGGGCGGACGGTCGGAGGTGACGACAATCTGCTTGCGGCCCTCGAAGAGCTCGTTGAAGGTGTGGAAGAACTCCTCCTCCGTGGAGGTTTTGCCGCCGATAAACTGAATGTCGTCCATCAGCAGCAGATCCGCGTTGCGGTATTTTTTGCGGAATTCGACGTTGCGGTGCTCCCGCAGCGCGATAATCAGCTCATTGGTGAACTGCTCGGAGCTGATGTAGATGATATTGAAGTCCGGGTATTTCTCCTGAATGCGGTTGGCAATGGCATAGAGCAGGTGGGTTTTTCCCAGGCCAGAGGGGCCGTGGATGAACAGGGGATTGTAGGCCGTGGCAGGCTTGTCGGTGACGGCCAGGGCTGCGTTGTAGGCGAAGCGGTTGGATTTGCCCACGACGAAGGATTCAAAGGTAAACTGGGGATTGAAGCGGGGCTTTCCGGCTTTTTCTCTGGATTTCTGGAATTCCGCCAGCTCCTCCTCACAGATGACGCTGATTTCATAGTCCTGATCCGTCAGCTCCCGGACGGCGTCGCGGATATAACCCAGACAGCGGCGCTCAATGAAGTCCTTGCAAAATTCGGAGGGGGCGTAGACGGTGATTTTCTGCTCGGTCTTCTCCAGAACGTAGGACTGATCGAAGAAGGTGGAGACGATGCCCGGCGTCAGCCGCTCGTCCAGATAGGCAATGACCTTGGCCCAGATATAGGCGTTGGAGTACATGAAAAACACACCTCCGGAGTGTGAAAAAATCGCAAAATTCAACTAATATATTATACCACATAATCGACGGTTTTACAAGCATTTCTTTATTATATTGTATCGTTTTATTTTTTGATCGAAAACGATCCAAATTTGAAAACAAATGTTTGCTATTTTGTACAATCTGTGATAAGATCAAAAAAAGGAGGCGAGAAGCATGGCGGACACAAAGCGAAAGGAAATCTACGATTTTATCAAGCGATTTGTCGAGGCAAACGGCTACGGCCCCTCGGTGCGGGAAATCTGCGCCGCGGTGAAGCTGAATTCCACGGCGACGGTCCACTACCACCTGCGCGGCTTGGCGGAGCGGGGGCTGATCCGCATGGAAAGCGGGAAAAAACGCGCCATTTCCCTGCCAAAGCAGAGCGCGGCAGAGGCCGCGCCGTCAGCGCCTTCGGAGCGCGCCGAAGCGGAGACGCTGCAGCCCCTCAAGCCGCCGCAGCGCCTGCTCCCCCTGCTTGGAACCGTAGCCGCCGGTCAGCCGATTCTGGCCGTGGAGAACGTGGAGGGCTGGCTGCCCTGGGACGGCGGTGAGAATTGGTTTGCTCTGCGGGTCAAGGGGGAGAGTATGAAAAACGCCGGCATCCTGGCCGGCGACAAGGTGGTCGTCCGGCCCCAGCCCACGGCGGAGAACGGCGAGATCGTGGTGGCACTGCTGGGCGACGAGGCCACTGTCAAGCGCCTATCCAGAAGGAACGGTCACGTTTGGCTTCTGCCGGAGAACGAGGCCTACGAGCCCATCGACGGCGACGAGGCGGCCATCCTCGGCGTCGTCCGCGGCGTCGTCCGGGAATATGATTAGGCACCAGATACAAGGCATCAGGCAATAGGCAATAGGCAATAGGAGCGCGTTGTTCTCCTATTGCCTATTTACTATTGCCTGTTTACTATTGCCTGCTGTCTGAAATTGTTTCACGTGAAACATCTCTTTCTTCGTTTTCTGCTTGCTTTTTTCCGGGAATGTGCTATAATCAAGGGAAAGTGCGAAATGAGGTGGCAAAATGAGCAGGATGGTGGCGATCGTCAATCAGAAGGGCGGCGTGGGAAAGACCACGACAGCGGTGAATCTGACCGCCGCGCTCCATGAGAAGGGCGCCAGAATTCTGCTGGTGGATTTCGATCCCCAGGCCAACGCCAGCTCCGGCCTTGGCGTCAGCCGGCGAAGCAAATACACGTCCTACGACGTGATTATCAACGGCGTTCCGGCGGAGCAGGCCATCGTCCACACCCAATGGGGCGACGTGCTGCCCTCCTCCTCTGCCCTCGCCGGGGCCGGCGTGGAGCTGGCGGACATGGAGCGGCGGGAGTTCGTGCTGAAGCAGGCGCTGGAGTCCGTGAAGGAGCGCTACGACTACGTATTCATCGACTGTCCGCCCTCGCTGGAGCTGTTGACGCTGAACGGCCTGTGCGCCGCGGAGCAGATTCTGATTCCGGTCCAGTGTGAATACTACGCGCTGGAGGGGCTGTCCGATCTCATGTCCACCATGCGGGCGGTGAAGCGGCGCTTGAACCCCGGTCTGACGGTCTTCGGCGTGCTGCTGACCATGTTCGACGGACGGACCAATTTTTCCAGCCAGGTGGCCCAGGAGGTCCGCCGTTTCTTCCCGGGACGGGTTTACGCTGCGGCAATTCCGCGCAACGTCCGTCTGGCGGAGGCCCCCAGCCACGGGATGCCCATCACGGCCTACGACAGGCACAGCAAGGGCGCGAAGGCCTATCGGGACGTGGCGGACGAGATCCTTGCAAGATCGTAGGGGGCGGCGTCCCCGACGCCCCGCACCGATCGATTGCTGATACCCTCGGGCCGTCGAGGACGCCGGCCCCAATGAAATGAATCGGGAGGAATACCAATGAAAAAACAGTCCGGGTTAGGCCGGGGCTTAAGCGCTCTGCTGGACGACCCGAATCTGGACTTTACCCAGCAGAAGGGCGGCGTGGTATCCGTGCCGCTGCATCGGATCGAGCCGAACCCCCTGCAGCCCCGCAGAGAATTTGACCCGGAGGCGCTGCAGGCGCTGGCGGATTCCATCACGGAGCATGGGATGATTCAGCCGCTGACGGTCCGGGAGCTGCCGGGAGGATACTATCAAATCATCGCCGGCGAGCGCCGCTGGCGGGCTGCCAGAATGGCCGGGCTGGAGGAGCTCCCCGTCCTGGTGATTGAGGCCGACGACCGGAAGGTCATGGAGCTGGCCCTGGTGGAAAATCTCCAGCGGGAGGATCTGAATCCCATGGAGGAGGCCCAGGGCTACCGGACCCTGATGGAGGAATACGGCCTGACCCAGAACGAGGTCGCCCAGCGGGTGGGCAAGTCGCGCCCGGCTGTCGCCAACGCCCTGCGCCTGCTGAGCCTGGACGGCGAGCTGGCGGAGCTGGTGCGGAACGGAACCCTGTCCCCCGGCCACGCCAGGGCCCTGCTGGGCTTGAAGAGCGAAAAGCTGCGGCAGCAGGCCGCCCAGCGGATCATCGCCCTGCAGCTCTCGGTCCGGCAGGCGGAGACCCTCTGCAAAAACCTGGACAAGCCAGAGGAAAAACCCCGCCCCTCCCCGCTGGAGGTGGACTACGTGGCCGAGTGCGAGCGCTCTCTGAGCCGCAGTCTGGGCCGCAAGGTCCGTATCGTCAACGGGAAGCGCAAGGGGCGCTTTGAGCTGGAATTCTACGGGCAGGAGGATCTGAACCGATTGCTCTTCGCCCTGCAGCGTATTTCCGTTAAGGAGGAACCGAAAAAATGAACGAGGAAGAAAAAAACAACGTGCAAGAGCCTGAGAAGAAAGCGGAGAACAAGCCCGAGCAGCTCTCCCCGCGGCGGCGGTCGGCGCTGGTGACCTATCTGGCGATTCTCTTTGCCGTGGCCTTTCTGTTCGTGGCTCTGATGATGGTATTCGAGGCCAAGCGCCTGAAGACCATGAACCAGGAGCTGCAGGACAGCAGCCAGAAGACCTCCGCGTCTCTGACCAACAACATCAACGCCCTGCAGGCGGAGAACCAGCTGCTCTCCAAGCAAAACGAGGACTTGAATACCCGCATCGGAACGCTGGAAAGCGAAGCGGCCCAAAAGGACGGACGCATTGAAGAGCTGCAGTCGAAGCAGGAGGGCGACGCCGCGGAGCTGGCCCGGCTGGAGCAGGAGCTCAGCGTCCTGGAGGAAGAAAAGGAAGCGGCGGAGCAGAGAACGCAGGACGCGATCCGGGTCAGCGAGCTGCTGCATAAGGCCCTGGCGGCCGACGAAAAGGGCAAGCTGGAACGGCTGCAGGAGCTGCTGGCCGAGATCGAGCCCCTGGAGGACCTGCTTTCCGAGACGGAGCGGGAAATCTATGAGGAGCTGAAAATCGCGTAAGCCGCGGCGCAGGCTGTGCGCCGCTACATTTTGAAATAAGAGGTCTGAATATGCTGGATATCAGAAGAATCAAGGAAAACCCCGAGGAAATCAAGCGCCTGCTGCGGGCCAAGGAAGTGGACTGCGACGCGGCGGTGGACCGCATTCTGGAGCTGGACGGCCAGCGCCGGGAGCTGATCGCCTCCACCGAGGCCAAGAAGGCCGAGCAGAACAAGGTCTCCAAGCAAATCCCCGTGCTGAAGAAGCAGGGCCAGGACGTGGCCCCCATCTTCAAGCAGATGGCGGAGCTGAAGGCGGAGATTGCCGACAACGATAAGAAGCTGACGGAGGTGGAGGCCGAGTACCGGACCTGGATGCTGGGTCTGCCCAATCTGCCGGACCCGGACCTGAAGCCCGGCGGCAAGGAGAACAACGAGCCCCTGCGCTATTACGGCGAGCCCCACAAGTTCGACTTCGAGCCCAAGCACCACGTGGATCTCTGCACCGACCTGGGTCTCATCGACTACGAGCGCGGCACGAAGCTGGCCGGCACCGGCTTCTGGATCTACACGGGCCTGGGCGCCCGGCTGGAGTGGGCCCTGCTCAACTACTTCATGGACTGCCACCTGGCCGACGGCTACGAAATGGTGATTCTGCCCCACATGCTGGAGTACCAGTGCGGCGAGACCGCGGGCCAGTTCCCCAAGTTTGCCGACGAGGTCTATAAGATCGCCAACCCCACCGACGAGCGCATGCACTTCATGCTGCCCACGGCGGAGACGGCTCTGGCCTCCTTCCACCGGAACGAGATTCTCAGCGAGGCGGAGCTGCCCCACAAGATGTTTGCCTACACCCCCTGCTTCCGCCGGGAGGCCGGCTCCCACCGGGCCGACGAGCGCGGCATGGTCCGCGGCCACCAGTTCAACAAGATCGAGATGTTCCAGTACACTCTGCCCGAGAAGTCCGACGAGGCCTTCGAGGAGCTGGTGACCAAGGCCGAGAACCTGGTGAAGGGCCTGGGCTTCCACTTCCGCACCGTGAAGCTGGCGGCGGGCGACTGCTCCGCCTCCATGGCCCGGACCTACGACATCGAGATCCAGATCCCCTCCATGAACGGCTACAAGGAGGTCTCCTCCGTGTCCAACGCCCGGGACTACCAGGCCCGGCGCGGCAACATCCGCTTCCGCCGGGAGGCCACCGGCAAGATCGAGTTCGTCCACACCCTGAACGGCTCCGGCCTGGCCACCTCCCGCATCTTCCCCGCCATGGTGGAGCAGAACCAGCAGGCCGACGGCTCCATCGTCGTCCCCGAGGTCCTGCGGAAATACCTGGGCGGGCTGGAAGTCATCAGTAAGAAGTAATAAGTAATAAGTAAGAATTAAGAATTAAGAAGCAGGGACGGTGCCCTGCCGTCCGCCCCCAAAAACCTCCCCTGCCAAGGGGAGGGGGACCGGCCTCAAGGCCGGTGGAGGGGTTCGCCCCTAGTCTTGCAGACACCCCGCACCGTAGGGGCGGTCATCGGCCGCCCTG
>JAFWTG010000115.1 GCA_017519005.1 Oscillospiraceae bacterium
AGGGGTGAGGGATCGGAGATTGCGCGCTCCCAAGCAACGACGGCAAGACCCAACGCGACCCCTCCACCGCCCTTGCGGGCGGTCCCCCTCCCCTTTGCAGGGGAGGTTTGTCTGAAGCTCGATCCGCTGGCATCAGTTCAACAAATCCCGATTTTTGATATGGAACGGCAAAAAAAGACCCGCATTCGGAATTGAATGCGGGTCTGATTGACGCAAGTCTTACTTGCCCATGTTCATCTGGGCGGCCACCTCGGCGGCGAAGTCCTCGACCTTCTTCTCGATGCCCTCGCCCTTCTCGAAGCGGACGGCCTTGACGAAGCAGACCTTTCCGCCCAGCTTCTTGGCGGCGTCAGCGATGTAGCCCTCGACGGAGCCCTGGAACAGGTCGGAGCGGACAAATACCTGCTGCAGCAGGCAGTTCTCCTCGTAGAACTTGTTCATCTTGCCGGCGGCGATCTTCTCCTTGACCTGAGCGGGCTTGGAGGCCATCTTGGGGTCGGTGTCCATCTGGGCCACCAGGACCTTCTTCTCCTCCTCCAGCACGTCGGCGGTGACGTCCTTCTTGTCCCAGAAGCGGGGGTTCAGAGCGGCGATCTGCATGGCCACGTTCTTGCCGATCTCGGTGGCGTCGATGTCGCCCTCCACGGCCAGGTTCACCAGCACGCCGATCTTGCCGCCGGCGTGGACGTAAGCCACGGAGCAGTTGTCGTCGTAACGGGCGAAGCGGCGGATCTGCAGGTTCTCGCCGATGGACATGACCTTCTCAGGCAGCACGCCCTCGACGGTCAGCTCGGTGCCGGGGAAGGGGCACTTCTTGAGCGCGTCCACGTCGGCGGGGTTGGAGTCCACGACCACCTGGGCGATGCCCTTGACGAACTCAACGAAGGGAGCGGACTTGGCGCAGAAGTCAGTCTCGCAGTTGACTTCCACAACGGCGCCCACGGGGCCCTGGACGGTGGCGTAAGCCATGCCCTCGGCGGCGATGCGGCCGGACTTCTTGATGGCCTTGGCCAGGCCCTTCTCACGCAGCCACTCGATGGCCTTTTCCATATCGCCGTCACACTCGGTGAGGGCCTTCTTGCAGTCCATCATGCCCACGTTGGTTCTCTCACGCAGGGTCTTCACATCAGCAGCGGTAAATGCCATTTGTATTATCCTCCAAATCTATTTTGTAGGGGCCGACGCCCACATCAGCCCAAATCGTTGCGGGGATTGAAAAAGGGGCCGATGTGGGCATCGGCCCCTACAGGACAGGATTATTCCTCGACGGGAGCGGCGGGAGCCTCTTCGCTCATCTCCAGCTGCTCGCCCTGACGGCCCTCGATCACGGCGTTGGCCATAGTGGAGGCGATCAGGCGGATGGCGCGGATGGCGTCGTCGTTGCCGGGGATCACGTAGTCGACCTCGTCGGGGTCGCAGTTGGTGTCAACGATGGCAACGATGGGGATGTGGAGCTTGCGGGCCTCGGCGATGGCGTTGCGCTCCTTGCGGGGGTCAACGATGAACAGGGCGCCGGGGAGCTTCTTCATTTCCTTGACGCCGCCCAGGTACTTCTCGAGCTTCTCGATCTCGCCCTGGTGCTTGATGACTTCCTTCTTGGGAAGCATGGCGAAGGTACCGTCGGTCTCCATCTTGCGCAGCTGCGCCAGACGGTCGATGCGGGTACGCATGGTCTTGAAGTTGGTGAGCATGCCGCCCAGCCAGCGGGCGTTGACGTAGTACATGCCGACGCGCTCGGACTCTTCCTTGATGGCGTCCTGGGCCTGCTTCTTGGTGCCGACGAAGAGGATGCTCTCGCCGTTCTCGGCCAGCTGACGCACGAAGGAGTAGGCCTCCTCCAGCTTCTTCACGGTCTTCTGCAGGTCAATGATATAGATACCATTGCGCTCGGTGTAGATGTACTGGGCCATCTTGGGGTTCCAGCGGCGGGTCTGGTGGCCGAAATGCACGCCGGCCTCCAGCAGCTGCTTCATAGATACGACTGCCATTTTGTTATTCTCCTTTTTTGTTATTTCCTCCACCCCGATCATCTTCCTCCCCCACCTTGCGGCACATGGGCAGGAATCCCCGGGTGTGTGAGTTGCAGCGTCATGGGCTTTTTCACCCATGCCGAAGTATTATACAAGATCGGATCGTAAATTGCAAGCATTATTTTGCCCAAAAACCGGGAAATTTACACGCAGTTTTCCCATTTCCGCCGGCCCCTGCCCCGGCCCGTGCGGCAGTCCTTCAGCGGGGCGTTCACCAGGATCATATCCGCGCCGATCCGCTGGACCTGAGACCAGGGGATCCGATACCAGCCGTCGTGGCCGAAGAGCCCCAGCCAGCGCCAGGGGCCGGGAACCCAGAGGGCGCAGACCCGGCCCTCGGGCAGCTCCAGCTCCACGTCGCAGACGCAGCCCAGGCGGCAGCCGTCGCAGACGTTGATGACCTCCTTGCAGCGCAGATCCGTATACCTGCATCCCTGCATCACAATCGCCTCCCTCGGGGCAGCTTATGCCGCCGGGGGAGGCGATATGCGGGTTGGCGCAAAAGCGCCGCGTTCAGATCGTCTTCTGCGGACCCTGAGCCTGCAGCTCCTGCTTGGTCGCCTCGAAGGCCTGTTTCAGAACGTCCAGCTTGATCCTGGAGCCGTCAAATTGGACGTGCTCGGAGTAGCCGATGTTCTCGTCCGGCTCCTTTACCCGCAGCATTTCGTGAATCTCGCCCTTCGGCGCCAGCTTCACCTTGTTTTCTGATTCCCTGACGATCAGATTCTCAAATTGCGCTTTTGTCAGCTTTGTAAAGGTGTTCTTCCTCACGCTGTCGCCCCACTTGGTGTGCCGACCCTCCTTGATTTCCGGAACATCCAGCTTGCCGTCCCGGAGCAGCTCTTTCCGGGCCTCGGGGTCCGTATATTTTTCCGCCAGCTTCAGCATGGCCGGAGTGGCCATCAGCTTCAGGCTGTCTGCCTCCACGTCCTTGCCGTCAACGACCACGCGGCATCACCTCGCCCACCAGGGCGTCGCGGAATTCCTTGGAGTTGATGACTGTGCTGAGACGGCCCGCGATTCCGGAAACGGTGGTGCGGTAATACGGCTCGTTGAGAAAGATATCCCGGATAATCTTCCTGCACACTTCATCCTTCGGAAGCTTCGGCGACGCTCCGAATTCCTTCTTTTACTCGCGCACTCTGGCTTTGGAATCTTTTGTCGCTAGTTCAAGCCGTTCGGCATAATTGGGAAATGGCATGTTGATGTCACTCCTGATATATTTTTTTACGTTTCTTTGGGTTTTCGTTCAGGGCTGCCGCTCCGCCAGGTATTCCTCCAGGCAGAGGCCCCGCTCCATGATCTCCCCGGCGGCAGCCGCGCCTACGTAGCGGAAGTGCCAGGGCTCGTAGCTGATGCCCGTGATCGCCTCCTTGTCGGCGGGGTAGCGGAGTATGAAGCCGTAGCGCTGGCAGTTCTCCCGCAGCCAGCTCCAGACGGCGGCGGACTCGCCGTACTCGGCAATCAGATCCAGGGCCAGGCCAAGCTGGTGCTCGCTGGTGCCGGGGACGGCCACCAGCGTCAGGGCCTTCTCCTCGGCGGCCGCATGGCTCATGCCCTGGGCCTCGTAACCGGCGATATACTTGTCCAGAATCTGCTGCTGCCGTTCGGCACTGCGGAAGGATTCGTTGATAAAGGGGTAGATCCCGGCGGCCCGGGCGTCGTCAAACATCTGCTGCAGCTCCGGGTAGATGCGCGCGTCCACGTGCTGGCCGTTGCGCAGCTCCTTTAGCTCCACCGTGAAGCCCTCGGGCAGGGGATGGTCTTTGTTCACCAGCACCAGCTTCCAGCTCTCGTCGGCGGGAGGCTCCGTGGGCGGGACCGTCTCCGTGGGAGCAGCGGGCGTCTCGGCGGACCCGGCGGGCATCTCCGGGTCGGAGCCGGCGGGCTCCGTCGCCGCGCCGCTTTGCGCGGGGGCGGCGGGCTCCGTCCGGGCCGCGGTCCCGGTCTGCGCGCCGGCATCGGATGGGTCTGGCGTTTTCCCGCCGCGCAGCAGCAGCATGCCCAGCAGGACCAGCGCAACCAGGGCCAGGGCGATCAGGAAGGGCAGCAGCCGGCTCTGCCCGCGCCGGGCGTTTCGCGTTCGATTCATAGGGCGTTCCTCCGGCTTTCGTTACGGCGTCCGAACGCGAACGTGCTGTTCCTCGTCCAGCGTGATCAGCAGCACGTGCTCGTTCCCCTCCCCGTCGGTGAGGGTGACGGTGTTCTCGCCGTACTCGTAGAAGTGCATAAAGAGCTGGTATTGACCGGCCACGTTGGTATTGATCTCGCCGGTGCTGAGGCTCTCATCCGAGACCCGGACGGACCAGCTCTCGTTCAGGCCCAGCCCGTCGGCCTCCAGAATGTTGCCGGCTACCCGCTCCTGCGGACCCCGGGTGAGGGTCAGGATCGCGAAGATCAGCAGGGCTGCCAGGCTGACGCCGCAGGCGCTGAGGATCGCCGGCTTCCTGCGGAAGACCCCGAAGATCAGCAGCGGCACCAGGCCAAAGCAGAACAGCGTGGAGACCAGGTGGCGAGGGAAATTCTGCCGCAGGTCCGACAGATAACCGAAGCCCAGCCAGATCAGCAGCGCCAGCATGACGGAGAGGATCAGCCCGGCCCAGAGGTCGTCGCGCTTGATATACCAGCCCAGGAAGGCCCCGGGGAAGGTCAGCAGGGTGATGCGGAACCAGTAGGGATAGTATTTGAAGAGCTCCCAGCCCATAGAGCTGAAGGGCACCTGGATCAGATAGACCAGGGGCTGCGAGATCAGGAAGAAGACGAAGGTCTTGCAGGCTGCCTCCAGCGGCTTGTCGCAGTTGGCGATGATGATCACGGCAAACAGAATCCAGGCCTCCACGCGGACGGCAATCTCCCGGAAGGAGCTGTTGTCCGGCGCGACCAGGGCCATCAGCGCGGTGAAGGCGCCGGTGGCAAGGGCGAAGAGAATGACGGCGGGCCAGCTCATTTTGAGCCCGCCGAAGAGCTTTTTCAGCATGAAACGTACCTCCGATTGCTTCTTTGCCGCGATTATAGCACAGATCGCGTACAAATTCATTACAATTTTGCAAATTCCTGCCGCTTCGGCAAAAATATGCGTGCATTTTATGTAGAAATGGAGTATAATGAGAAGAAAGAATATCGGGAATTCCCACGGAGGCCGGGAAACGAGGCGATCCTTCATGAACCTTTGGAATCTCGCCGTCGGCACGGCGGAGCTGATGCTCTGCGCGCTGTGCGTCATCCAGATTCTCACCCTGAGGACCCTGGACCGGCGGGCGCGCGTCTGTCTTCTCTGCTTCTGCTGCTGTATGCTCCCCTTTGTCGGCGGCAATCTGGTGGGACAGCTTCTCCGGGGGAAGCCGGGCGCTTTCATCCACGGCGTCCTGCTGGCGGCCAACTGCTGCGAGTTCCTCTTCTCGGCCGGGCTGGCCTACATCGGAGCCCGCTATCTGCTGGCCCTGCAGAAGCTCCGCTTCGGCGACGACCTCAACGTCGTCTATGAGCTGGAATGCGAGTCCTTCTCCCTGCCCACCCTGACCCTCCAGCCCCTGGTGGAGAACGCCGTCAGCCACGGCATCCGCCGGACGGAGAGCGGGGGGGCACCGTCGCCATCCGGACCCGCGAGCTGGAGGACCGCTGGGAGCTCAGCGTCGCGGACGACGGCGCGGGCTTCGACCCCGGCCAGGCAGCCTCCGGCGCGGGCTCCCACGTGGCCCTGTCCAACGTCCGCTCCCGTCTGGCCCGGGTCTGCGGCGGGAGCCTGCTGATCGAATCCAGCCCCGGCAAGGGGACGACGGCCACAATCCGCATTCCCAGGACGGACGGGCCGAAGAAATCGTAAGCTTTTTTCGAGTCCCGGCGGCGCAGCGTCGTTTTTGTAATGGTTTTGTATGCGCGCTCTGCTATACTGAACGCAGAAATCTGAAAAACTCACAAGCGGACGCGCTCCCCGCAGCCGGAGCCGTGCCTCCGTACAGAAAGGAAGTTCATTATGCCTACCGATACACGCCTGGACCTTCGCCTGGACACCAGCAATATGCTCACCAGCCTCAGAACCGTTCAGCGGCATATCTCGCGCCTCAATTTTTCGCAGCTGGGGGTTCAGGAGCAGCATGAGCTCTATGCCAGTCTGTTTGCCTGCCGCTCCACCGTCCACGCCTCGACGGGGTCGACCGCCGCGCTCCGCCAGAGATTCGAGATGCGGGAATGGGAGAAGGAGCGCAACGAGCTGCTGCTCAGCCCCACCTTCCTGGCCTACATTCAATCGAAGAACCAGGAGGATCTCCGGAAGCTCATGCTCAAGGGACACGGCAGCGCCGCGGAGAGAGATTTCATCGAATACGTGATGAAGCAGGAAAAGCTGCCCACCGACGTTCCCTCGCGCTATATGCCCTCTGCCATGGAGCGCATCGAGCAGCAGCAGAAGAAGCTGGAGAGCCTGCCGGCCAATTCCAAGCAGGCCGCCAACATCTACGCCGAGATCTTCCGCAGCCGCCGGGCCGTCGGCGCCGTGCGGAACACGCCGTCCAGTCTGGAGCGGACCATCTACGGCAGCGAGTACGCCAACCAGCCGGACCTCACCGCCTCCAGGACCTTCCAGGAATTCGTCCAGAAGAAGGGAACCGAGCTGAAGGCCTCTCTGACGGGCCGGAGCCACGGCGGCGCCGCGGAGGATTTATATAAGGATTACGTGCTGCAGCTGGACGCCCTGCCCGCCGACGTTCCCAGCTTCTACATGCCGCAGGCGCTGGAGCGCACTGAGGTCCTCCAGAAGAAGCTCAAGGCCACCGCCGACCCCGCCCAGCGGAAAAAGCTCCTCAACGAGATCATGGCAACCCGGAGCTCCGTGAACGCCGTGGCGGGCAGCAAGGACAGCCTGCGCAAGACCGTCAACAGCGAAAATCTGCAGAGCGCCCTCACCGGCTGGCAGAACTGCAAGACCTTCCAGGACTACCTGGAGAACCACGAAACGGAGGCGGCGGAGGCCGCGGCCTCCGACCAGGGCGGCGGTCTGGCCGCCAAGTTCCGGGCGCACGTGGCAACGCTGGACCACATCCCGGCGGACGTCCCTCCCGCAAGCATGCCGCAGGCCCTGGACCACGTCAAGGCCATTCAGGCGAAATATGGCGAGCCCAGCTACTTCAACCGCAGCAAGGAGCAGAAGCTCGCGCTGGCCGCCGAGCTGATGGCGGCACGCGAGGCGGTGGGCGCCGAGGGCAAGGACGAGGACAGCCTGAAAAAGCCCCTCAGCCAGAGCGTTCTGCAGGCCTCCTATCAGAAATGGACCAAGTGCAAGGCCTTCCAGGAATTCATCGAGAAGGATCATCGGGAGGTCTACGACGGCGTCACCAAGGACTACGGCCACTCCCTGAGCGTCAAATTCAAGAACTACGTCGTGCAGCGGGACCGGCTGGACGCCGATATTCCCGACGAATACATGCCCACCGCCCGGGTCCGCATCGAGAGCCTGCAGGAGAAGCTCCGCAGCGCGCCTCAGAACCCCGCGGACAGCGCGGAGCTCTATGCCGAGCTGATGGCGTCCCGGAGCTCCGTGAACGCCGTCCGCAAGAAGGCCGGCACGCTGGACGTCCGGCTGTCTGCCGAGGAGCTGAACCGCGAGCGGGAGCAGCTGCTGAAATCCCCCGCCTTCCAGCGCTTCCTGAAGGACCCGGCCAAGCAGGAGGAAATCCGCAAGGCCGCCCGGGAGGGCCACGGCGGCGCCCTGGAGGACAGCTTCCAGGAATACGTCAAAACCCTGGACAAAATTCCCGCCAACGTCCCCGCGCGCTATCTGCCCAGCGGTCTGGAGCGGGCGAACACGCTGAAGGAGCGGCTGACCAAGGACGAGTTTGACAGCGACGCGGAGCGGATTGACGCCTACGTGGAGCTCCTGGCCACCCGCGATTCGGTCAACGCCGTCCGCGGCAAGGAGAAGAGCCTGGACAAGCCCATCGACCCGGCCGCGCTGGACAGCGCCCGCAGCAAGTGGAGAAGCTGCAAAACCTTTACGGACTTCGTTTCCAAGGAAGAAAACCTCATGAATTACAGCGAGGTTCAGAAGGCCGCCACCTCCGGCCACGGCGGCGCCCTGGTGGACAAATTCAAGGAGCACTGCAGGAACCTGATCGAGCTGCCCGCCGACGTCGGGGACCTGCCCGTGAACGTCCTGCCCATGGGCGACGAGCGTCTCAAGGCCCTCCAGGACAAGCTTATAAAGGGCAAGGACGACCTGTCTACGGAGGAAAAGACCGGGGCGTACGCCCAGCTGCTGGCGACCCGCTGCTTCGTCGGCGCGACGAAGGACGAGGAAAGTCTGAAGAAGCCGCTGGACCCGGCCGCCATCAACGAAAGCGCCAAAAAGCTCGCCTCGACTCCCTTCTTCCAGAATTTCGTCCGCAGATCCGAGGCGTGGCTGGACGACATCGCCGATCAGAAATACGGCGCGGAGGCGATGGACCGCTTCAAATACTACGTGGCGGGCTCGCTGAACGTCCCCGCGGACCTGCCGGCGGACTATCTGCCCACGGCCAAGGAGCGCATCGAGGCCCTGCAGAATAAAATCAGAAACTCCACCAACCCCGCCTACGAAAACTGGCCCGAGGACGTCAAGACCTCCTGCGTCGCCGAGATCCTGGCCGCCCGCCGCAGCGTAAACGCCCAGCGGGGCAAGGAGGACAGCCTCAATCCCAAGCTGGATCTCAAGAAGTCCGGGGCCTACGCCCAGCAGCTGAAGGATTCCGATACCTTCAAGACCTTCCTGAAGGAGAATCCGGAGCTTGTCAAGGAGTCCGTCACCTCCGGCCACGCCGGCAAGCTGGAGGACAAGTTCCAGGCGTACGTTCTGAACCTCCCCAGAATCCCCGGCGACGTGCCGAAGGAATATATGCCCACCGCCCAGGCGCGGATCGAGGTCCTGAAAAAACGGATCAGCGAGAACGCCGCCACGGAAAAGAATTACGACAAGCTCAGCCAGGACGAGCAGTACAGCATCGCCGCGAAGCAGAACACCCTATACCAGGAGCTGATGGCGACCCGCGCCGCGGTCAATTCCATCCGGGGCGACAAGAGCTCTCTGGACCACCCCATCGACCCCGCGGTGCTGGACGCCACCCGAATGGGCCTGGTCCGCTCCGACGGCGTCAAGGAATTCCTGGCGGAGGGAAACCGGGACGAGCTCCGCAGCGCCGCCCTCTCCGGCCACGGCGGCGCCCTGGAGGACAAGCTCAAGGCCTCCATCCTGCAGCAGAGCAGCGAAAACGGCGTCCTGCCCAACGAGCTGCCCGATCGCTACAAGCCCTCCTGCGCCCAGCTTCGGGAGAAGCTGCGGGCCGGTCTGCAGACAGACTACGTCAGACTCTCCTCGCAGGATTTCGATAAGCCAGAGACCAAAACAGCCCTCATGAAACGGGTCGCCGCCTCCATGTATCTCAGCAAGCTGGAGGCGGAGGCGCGCAGCAAGGGCGAGGCCGTTCCCGTCCTGAATGAAAAGGAAATGGAAACGCAGGTCAACAGGCTGGTGAGCTCCCGGGCTTTCAAGGGCATGTTCTCGACCCCCGAGGCCGCCCGCAGGGTCGTCGGCCAGGTTGGCAACAAGCACCTGTCCGAGGTCTTTGGAGAATTCAGCAGCAGGGGCGGCAAGCTGGAGCTTGGCAAGGAGGCCGAGCTGCAGCGGCAGAACGAGCTGCAGCGGAGAAACTCCGTACGGCAGCAGGAGCGGCCGCAGGAGCTGCAGAACGAGCAGAACAGGAGAAGAGCCCGTTCCTTCGCGGAGCCCCGCGAACGGAACCGGGATCTTAGCGGACCGCAGCTCTGACCATCCTGTAGGAAAGGGGGACTACCATGCTGATCTTTGTAATCGACGACGAGGCGCTCCTGCTGACCACCGAGACCCGCGTGATCGGCGAGGTCCGCCCGGACGCAGAGATCCGCAGCTTTCAGCGAGCCGCGGACGCGCTGGCCTGCATCCAAAACGAGGGGCTCCGGCCCGACGTGGTCTTCAGCGATATCCGGATGCCTGGCCTCAGCGGGCTGGAGTTTGCCGTCCGCCTGCGGACGGCCAGCCCCGCGTCCCGGATCATTTTCGTGACGGGCTACGAGCAGTACGCCCTCGAGGCCTTCCGGATTCACGCCCACGGCTACGTGCTCAAGCCGCTGGACCCGGAGCGGGTGGCGGAGGAGCTGGCCTACTGGACCAAGCCCGCCGCGCCGGAGCCCGAGCAGGCCCCGAAGGGCGCTCCGAAGCTCACGGCCCACTGCTTCGGGCAGTTCGACGTCTTCTGGCATGGCGTCCCCCTCAGCTTTGAGCGCCGCAAAACCAAGGAGCTGCTGGCCTACCTGATTGACAAGGAGGGCGCCTCCAGCACTGCCGAGGAGGTCTCCGCGGCGCTCTGGGAGGAGGAGTGGGACCTGAAGCTCACCAAAAACCGCATCCGGGTCCTCGTCAACGATCTGCGAACCACCCTGGATCGGATCGGCATGGTGGATCTTCTGATCCGCCGCAGCGGCAATCTGGCGATCCGCCGGGACATGGTGGACTGCGACTATTTCCGCATGCTGGACGGCGACGCCGCCGCCATCAACAGCTTCGACGGTCAG
The DNA here is from genome assembly GCA_017519005.1 of Oscillospiraceae bacterium. GTDB lineage: Bacteria > Bacillota > Clostridia > Oscillospirales > Oscillospiraceae > JAFRPC01. The sequence goes on from JAFWTG010000115.1 coordinate 10,608, forward strand.
TATATGCAGCAGTATCCCTGGGCGGAGCTCACCTCCGGCCGACTCTATTTCCGCTTTATCGACACGACCTGATCCGCAGCTCCCCCGCGCTTCCAGGCAGCATGCTGCCGATGAAATCCGTATGGCAGAATTTATCCGTGAAGGAGGTTCCCGCAATGGCTCAGCAGTTAATCCGCGAAAAAGAAGACGAAACAACGCCGGAGGAGAAGCATCCTCAGAAGGCAGAGCATCTCCTGCAAAAGAACGCGGCCGGGAACGCCGACACCAGCTCTCTGGTGGACGCGCTCCAGGCCCTGGTGCTGGAGATGTCGAGGATCGAAAGCGACTCTGAGGCTGTTCGAGGCCTGAAGAAGCTCGGCATGATCCGGGAAAGCTTCCTGGGCCCGGGCGCCACGGCCGGAGACGTCGCCGCCGCCAGGCGGGACGCCGAGGCCCTGATTGCCTGGGTGGAGGCCAAGCTGGAGCAGCTGCGCCAGCAGCTGGCCAGAAAGCGCCGCGCACAGGAGGGTCAGGTCATGGAGCAGCTTGCGAAGCAGCGGGAGGCCGAGGGTCCGCAGCTGATTCCCACCGAGCTGATCGACGCCGTGGTTCATGCCACCAACGACCGTGACCCGATGGCCGTCACCAGCACCGCGCCCGTCGCGCAGCCCGAGGCCCCCGAATTCCCGGAGGCCCCCGAGGACGAGGCGGAGCCCGAGGCGCTGCCGGAGGTGGACGCCAGCGGGGAGCTCAAGTCCCCCGAGGCGGACGCCCCGAAGGAGGAGCCGGTCAAGCCCAAGCCCCCCAAGGCGAAGCGCCTCAGCCCGGAGCCCGGGCCGATCAAGGGGCCGGAGTGGTCGAAGTATGAGCGCCTGGCCGCCCATATGACCGCCTTCCTGAAGGAGGACCCCGGTTTTTTTGAGAAGCTCCGCGTCGCCGCGAAGCGGAAGGGCGAGCGGCAGGCGCCGCCGTCGGACAGCCGGAAGGCAGGCAGCTATCAGCAGGCTGTCCGCGACCTGACCATGCGGCTGGCGAACATGGAGCTCCAGATCCGGGCCGCCGCAAAGCTCGACAGCCCGGAGCTCCGCACGCCGATGATCCAGGGCGCGGCCCGGGAGCTGAAGCTCTTCATGCGGGAGCTCAAGCATCACCAGCAGGCCATGCCCGAGATGGCCGGCGAATACGAGCGGCTCTTTGGCGGCTGGGCGCACCAGTTTGCAGCGATGGACCCCGTCAAGGGTCGGAATCTGCTCGTCAAGCCCGCGCAAAAGAAGCAGACCGGCCGCGAAGTCGGCTCCGCCGAGCCCGGTCAGGAGCGGCAGAACGCCCAGCGCCCCAGACAGGACGCGCCGCAGCTCGTCCTGCGAAGAAAGGAAGACTGGGAGAATTGAGCGGCCTGATCCGTCTCTTCGCGCAGCGCAGAGACGGATCCTTCATTTCTGAATTTTCGCAAGGAGGCACCCATGGCATCGACGTTTCAGGAGTTATTTGATGAATTGAAAAGCGCGCAGGAGCGCTCTCCGGCGCACGCCGCGCTGATCGCCGCACTGGAAAATCTGGAGCAGCGGGCGCAGTCCCTGCGAAGCTACCGGAACCGCAGCAAGCTTCCGAACGTCTCAGCCAGGGACCGGGACGCTCTGCTGGAGCTCCACCGGGCCGTGGGAAACGCGGCAGAACAGCTCTCCGGCGCAGAAAGAACAGCCCGGCTTCGCGAAAACGCGAAGCCGGGCTGCCAGAGTGTCAAAAAACTGTACAAACGCCGTTGTTTCCTGTATAATGGAGGAAACGGGGGTGTTTTGCATGGAAGAGTGGCGCAGGAATGAACGAGAGCAGTTTGTATTTACAGACCTTGAGGGATTGGTGCCGCAGGATCACCTTCTTCGGATGGTGGAGAAGGTAATGGATTACGAGTGGCTGTACGAAAGGCTGTCA
>JAFWTG010000116.1 GCA_017519005.1 Oscillospiraceae bacterium
CGGAGCAGATGGGCGCGTAGTCGTTCAGAGCCTTGGCCATGGGGGCCAGGCAGTTGGTGGTGCAGGAGGCGGCGGAGATGATGTTGTCTTCCTTGGTCAGCTTCTCATGGTTGACGTTGTAGACGATGGTGGGCAGGTCCTTGCCCGCGGGAGCGGAGATGACGACCTTCTTGGCGCCGGCGTCGATGTGCGCCTGAGCCTTGGCCTTGCTGGTGTAGAAGCCGGTGCACTCCAGGACCACGTCCACGCCCAGCTTGCCCCAGGGCAGCTCCGCCGCGTTGGGCATCTTGTAGATGACGATCTTCTTGCCGTCGACAACGATGAAGTTGTCCTCGCCTTCGCCCTCGTTGAACTCAACCTTGTGGGTCAGCGCGTAGTTGCCCTGGGTGGAGTCGTACTTCAGCAGGTGGGCCAGCATCTTGGAAGAGGTCAGGTCGTTGATGGCTACGATTTCGTAGTCGGGGTCTCCGAACATCTGGCGGAAGGCCAGGCGGCCGATGCGTCCAAATCCGTTGATCGCTACTTTGACAGGCATAATGCAGTTCCTCCATTTCATGCGCTTTTCGCGCAAAATTAACTTGGATTTTACGATTTTCTCAAATCGTCTGAGTTATTATACACCGATTTTCCCCGCTTGTCCAGAGCTTTTATTCCTGCTTCGGAAAAAATATCAAGAACCACGATTTTTCCGGAAGGAATGGTTGCATTTATGGGCAAAATATGTTATTGTATTTTAGATAAGTATGATGGGGGGGTTAGGCGATGCTCGATCTGCACTGTCATATCCTGCCCGGGCTGGATGACGGCGCTCCGGACGAAGCGGTTTCTCTGGCGATGGCCGCCATGGCGGCGGACTCCGGCGTGACCCATATCTTTGCCACGCCCCACTGCAATACCCACAGCGAGCAAAAAAACTACCGCTCCGCGTCCCTGATCGAGGCCTACCGCAGTCTGCAGAGGCGCATCGACGAGGCCGGCATTCCCCTGAAGATTCTCGCCGGCGCCGAGGTTCTGGCCCGCGGCAGCTTTTTCCGGCGCCTGGCCGAGGGGGACTTCATGACCCTCAACGGCTCGCGCTATCTGCTGCTGGAGTTCTACTTCGACGAAGCCCCGGACTATATGGAGGAATGCCTCTCCGCCGTGGAGGCCGAAGGACTGGTGCCGGTGGTCGCCCACCCGGAGCGCTACTTCTGTATCCAGGACCGGCCGGACCTGGCCCAGGTCTGGGCGGAGCGCGGCCGGGTGCTCCAGCTCAACAAGGGCAGTCTGCTGGGCGATCTGGGCGAACGGGCCTATGACACCGCCGCGCTGCTGCTGCGGCGGGAGGCCGTGGCGGCGATCGCCTCCGACGCCCACCACGTTCGCTACCGCAACCCCCACATGGGGCCGCTGCTGCAGTGCCTGGAGCAGCGCTTTCCCAACGCGGACCCGGTGCTTCTGCTCCGGGAAACCCCTCTGCGCATCGCAAAGGATCTGAGTTTATAAGGAGAGCTGTTATGCTGAAATACGTCCGCATATTTCTGGTTCTGTTCTTCTGCCTGGCCCTGGCCGCGGCAGTCGGACTCTACGCATATATTTACACCCACGAGGATACGAAGCCGCCCGCCTTCCGTTCCTCTCTGGACCTGGTGGAGGTCAGCATGACGGACCCCCCGGAAGCCTTGATGCAGGGTCTGAGCGCCTACGACAACGTAGACGGTGATGTGACCGCCAAAATCCGCGTCAAGAGCATCTCCACCCTGATCAACGACACAGACGTCAACGTGGAGTATATCGTCTTTGACAACGCCTCCAACTACGCGGTCTTCTCCCGCACGGTCCGCTATCGGGATTATACCTCCCCCCGCTTCCATATGCTCAAGCCCATGATCTTCAACGTGGGCGAAACCGTCAGCTACGCGGGCGCCGTGGCGGTCATGGACCAGCGCGACGGCAACATCTCCGGGCGGCTGAAGCTGGAGGAATCCACGGTCATCAGCAGCACGCCGGGCTCCTATACCGCGAAGCTCAGTGCCACCAGCCGCATGGGAGACACGATCTATCTGCCGCTGACCGTCCAGATTCTCGACAATTCCGCCTCCCGGCCGAAGATTGCGCTGAAGGAGTATCTGATCTATCTGGAGCGCGGGCAAAGGCTCCGCTACCGCCGCTTCCTGCAGGAGGTCAAGGATCCGCTCTATCCGGACAAGAGCGAAGCCGTTCCGCTGTCCCTGGTCTCCGTCAACGACTCCAACGTGGATCCCAACACGCCGGGCGTTTACGAGGTCTATTACTACTACACCGGCATTTCCGGTGAGATCGCCACGGTGATCCTCACCGTGATTGTCGAATGAGGTCGTGCCATGAGTCAAAGTCAACCGCAGCGTTCTGAATCCATTTGGGCGGAGATTGAGCCCTACTGCATTTTGCGCAGAATTCTCCGCAATTTTTGGATGGTTCTGCTCAGCGCGGGGCTTTTCGCCCTGCTGGGCTATATTTCCACAGTTTTGGTGGTCACGCCGCGCTACAGCTGCTCGGCCACCTTCGTTGTGACGCCCCGCAACAGCTCCACCATCTATCAGAGCAGCTCCTCAGCCATCACCGCCTCCACAGCGGAGCAGTTTGCCAAGCTGCTGTCCGGCTCCACCCTGATCAACCGCGTCAAGCGCCTGGGCGGCGAGGACGTCGCCGGCGCGTCGGTTTCCGCCTCGTCTGTCAAGGGCACCAATCTGGTGACGCTGACCGCCTCCGGCCCCTCGCCCCGCTCGGCATACTATATGTGTACCGGAATTCTGGATCACTACGAGGATTACTCCCAGTTCATCTTCAACTCCGTGATGCTGGAAACGGTTTCCGCGCCGGTCGTCCCCGACAAGACCTCCTTCCGCGCCACCCAGAAGCGGGTCGTGGTGCTGGCCGCTGTCGGCGGCGCGGCGGCCATGATCGTCCTGCTGGCTTTGCTCTGCATTACCTCCGGCACGGTCCAGACCATTCAGGGCGCCCGGAGCCAGGTGGACGGCACGCTGCTGGCAACCCTGAACCATCAGCGCAAGCGCAAGACCCTGAAGCGTCTGCTGCGGCGGCGGAAAACCTCCCTGCTGATCTCCGATCCTACCACCTCCTTCCTCTACGTGGAAACCATCCATCAGCTTCGGAGCCGCCTGGAGCACGCCCATCGGCACCACGACTGCAAAACCTTCCTCGTCACCTCCGTCAGCGAGAACGAGGGAAAATCCACCGTGGCCGCCAACCTGGCCCTGAGCCTCGCCAAACGGCATAAGAAGGTCCTTCTGGTGGACTGTGACCTGCGGAAATCCGCCCAGCACCTGATCTTTGAGGTGACGGACAAGCCCGTAACGCTCAACGCTCTGCTGAAGGACGAGCTGGATCCTGAAAAGCTGGTGAAGGCGCTGAGCTACCGCAAGGCGGAGAACCTCTTCCTGCTCTTCGCCTCCAACGTCAGACGGCACTCCGCGGAGCTTCTGGATTCCGACCGGATGGCCCGGCTGATCCAGATTTTGCGGGAGAACTTCGAATACGTCATCCTGGACTCCCCTCCCATGGGCTTCTTCACCGACAGTGAGATTCTCAGCGACCAGGCGGACGCCTCCGTTCTCATCGTCCGGCAGGACATGCTCACCGACCGGGCCATCAACGACGCCATCGACAGCCTGACCCGCTGCTCCGCCCGCTTCCTGGGCTACGTCTTCAACGACGTCCATACCTTCAACATTGCCGCAGGTCTTGTGGGCGGCCGCCGTTACGGCTACGGCTACGGCAGCTCCAAGCACAATCAGAATCTGTACGGCTACGGCTATGCCAGCAACAAGGCCAGGCAAAGCCTGAACAGCGAAAGCGACGAGGTCTCCTTAACCACCGAGCGCAGCAGTCACAGGAAGGAGGGCCAGCATGGAAAACAGGCAAAATAACGGCTCCGGCATCAATTTGTCCATCTTCTGGCACAATTTTCTGCGGGTCCTGTCCCGTTTGTTCTGGGTTCCCCTTCTGCTCGGCGCGCTGACCGCCGGCTACCGCTACTACGCCATCACCCGGAGCTACACGCCGATCTACGAAAGCCTCGCGGTCTTCCGGGTCAGCGCAACCCGCGCCGGCTCCATTGACATCAGCACCTACGGCTTCTACATGGACTCCAACGCCGCCTCGAAGATTGCCGCCACCTATCCCTACGTCATGAGCTCCGACCAGGGCAAGTCCCTGCTGAAGGAGAAATTCGGCGTAAACTCTCTCCCCGCCACCGTCAGCTGCCGCGCGGAGGCGACGATGCTGATTTTCAGCTCCCGGGGCTCCACGCCGGAGCGAAGCTACGATGGACTGCGCATGGCCGTCGAGGTGTTCCCGGAGGCAAGCGTCAGCATTCTGGACAATTTCACGCTGGAGGTCTTCGACGAGGCGGTCTATCCCACCGCGCCCGTCAATTCCCTCAACTATCTGATGCCCACGATCCGCTGGGGCCTCCTGGGCCTGGCCGCCGGCCTCGCCATCATCTCCCTCCTCGCCCTGCTGCGGAAAACAGTTCACAACTCCGAGGATCTGCGGGAGCTGCTGAACGTCCCCTGCCTGGGTCTGCTGCCCCAGGTCAGCTTCAAGGCCAGGACCAAGGCCAACCGGGCCGTCCTGCTGACCAACCCGAAGCTGGACGAGAGCTACGTGGAAGCCGTGCGGGCGGTGCGCTTCCAGCTGCGCAAGGAGCTGGAAAACCAGCGCGCCCGCGTCATCATGGTGACCTCCACGATCCCCGGCGAAGGAAAATCCACCCTCTCGGCCAACCTTGCGCTGGCTCTCGCCGAGCAGGGCAGCCGGGTCACACTGGTGGACTGTGACCTTCGCAAGCAGACGCTGAAGGATCTTTTCGGCGTCACCGGGTCCACAAGGGGCCTCGTGGAGATGATTGCCCAGCAGGATGATGATCTGGATTCCGCGCTGGTCCGGGTAGAGGGCTCTGAGCTGCTGCTGCTGAGCGGTGACAAGGTGGCCGAACAGCCCCAGAATTTTCTCTCCTCCCCGCGGCTGCAGAACTTGATGCACGCTCTGCGCCAGCGCTCCGACTTCGTGATCGTGGATACGCCTCCCTGCGGCCTGCTCTCCGACGCAGCCAGCCTCTCCGAGTGGGTGGACGGCGTGATCTACGTGGTCCGTCAGGACTACGTGGCCCGCTCCGCCGTGCTCAACAGCGCCAGCACCCTCGGCGGCATGGAGGTTCGCTTCATCGGCTGCGTCCTGAACCAGACCTCCCGCTCCACCAGCTCCAGCGGTTATGGCTACAGCTCCCGGAAGGGCTACGGCTATGGGTACGGCTACGGCTACGGCTATGGCTACGGCAAGGGCTACGGCAAGCGCTACGGCGGCAAGGATGCGGAGGATACCGGCAGCTACGAGAAATAACACGCATCTCCGCGCAGGCGAATCCGCTGCCGGACTTCGTGTTTCAATACGTAAATCAACCGATCACTTACACTGACAGGAGGCTCTTATGAAACTTTCGCAGAAAGCACAGCGATGCACCCTCTCTCCCATGCGTAAATTCACCCCCTACGCGATGGCGGCGGAGGCCGCGGGCAAGAAGATTTACAAGCTGAATATCGGTCAGCCGGATATTGAGACGCCGCCCGCGTTCTTCGAGGCCGTTCGGGGCTTTTCCCAGAAGGTCCTGGCCTACGCCAACTCTCCCGGAGCGGGCTTTATGCGGGACGCTGTAGTGGACTACTATCATCGGATCGGCGTTGATTACACCAGGGACGACGTTCTCATCACCACCGGCGGCAGCGAAGCCCTGCAAATTCTCTTCCTCTGCATCCTGGACGAGGGCAGCGAGGTCATCGTTCCGGAGCCCTTCTATTCCAATTACACCACCTTCATTCAGGCCGCGGGCGGCGTGATCCGGCCCTTGAGCACCGTCCCCGAGGAGGACTACAGCTACGCCAAGCCTGCGCTGCTGGAATCCCTGATCAACGAGAAAACCCGGGCCATCGCCATCATCAATCCCCAGAACCCCACCGGCAACGTCCTGACCCGGGAGGAGCTGCGGGCCGTAGCGGACGTGGCCAAAAAGCACGATCTGTATCTGATCTGCGACGAGGTCTACCGGGAATTTGTCTACGACACAGACGACGTCCTCTGCGCCGGGTCCCTGCGGGACCTGGACGACAACGTGGTCATCATCGACTCCGTTTCCAAGCGCTTCTCCGCCTGCGGCGCCAGAATCGGCATGCTGATCTCCCGCAACAAGGCGCTGATGGCCGAGGCGCTGAAGTTCTGCCAGGGTCGGCTCTGCGCCGCGACGCTGGACCAGGTGGGCGCGGCCGCCCTCTACAGCGTGGGACCGGATTATTTTGAAAAGGTCCGCGCGGAATACCGCCGCCGCCGCGACCTCTGCTACCAAAAGCTCACGGCCATTCCCGGCGTGGTTTGCGCGAAGCCCATGGGCGCCTTCTACGCCATGGCGAAGCTGCCCATCGACGACGCCGACGAGTTCACAAAGTGGATGCTGACCGACTTTGACGACCACGGGGAAACCGTGATGTGCTCCCCTGCCAACGGCTTCTACGCCACGCCGGGCAAGGGCAAAAACGAGGTCCGCATCGCCTACGTGCTGAAGGAGCGGGATCTGGGCCGGGCTCTGGATCTGCTGGCCCTGGGCATTGAACGCTACAACAATCGCTGATCGGTAAAAACGCATCCTCCCCCGAAAGCGCTCGGGGGAGGATGCGTTTTTGTTTGGAAGCGAATCAGGCTTCGATGATAATGAGGTTCTTCGGGCTGTGGGCCAGGTCCTCCACGCCGTCCTCCTGGATGATGACGCAGTCCTCGATGCGGACGCCGAACTTGCCGGGGAGGTAGATGCCGGGCTCGGCGGAGGAGACGCAGCCGGCGGGCATGGGCTTGTCGTTGGAGGGGTTGCAGTTGGGCGCCTCGTGGACCTGAAGGCCCAGGCAGTGGCCGTAGCCGTGGCCGAAGTACGCGCCGTAGCCGGCGTCGGCGATGACCTTCCGGGCCGCGCCGTCGATGGCCTGGCCGGTGACGCCGGCCCTGGTGGCGGCGATGCCCGCCAGCTGGGCCTGCAGCACGGTGTCGTAGACCTTCTTCATCTCGTCGGTGGCGTAGCCCAGGGCCACGGTACGGGTCATGTCGGAGCAGTAGTCCTTGTAGACCACGCCGAAGTCCATGGTGATGAAGTCGCCGGGCTGGAGCTTCCGCTCGCCGGGCACGCCGTGGGGCATGGAGCTGTTGGGTCCGGAGACCACGATGGGGGCGAAGGACAGGCCCTCGGCGCCGTTCTTATACAGGCAGTAGATCAGCTCCGCGCAGAGCTCCTTCTCCGTCATGCCGACCTTGATCCGTTGGCAGACCTCGGTAAAGCTCTTGTCGGTGATGGCCTGGGCCTCGCGCATCCGCTGCAGCTCGTACGCCTCCTTGACCACGCGGAAGGCGTTGATGTCCTTCTGGCAGGGGACCAGCTTGGCGTTGAGCTTCTGCTCGTAGCCGCGGAACTCCGCCACGGTCAGGAAGTCCTCCTCAAAGCCCAGGTTGAATACCTCAAACTCGGAAATGGCCTCGTTGAGCTGCTTGATGTAGCCGTTGTCCTTGCTGACCATGCGGACCTCGAAGCCCTTCAGGTTCTTCTCGGCGGTCTCGATGTAGCGGGAGTCCGTGAAATAGCGGCAGCCCTTCTTCGTGACGATGGCAACGCCCTCGTCCACGTTGAATTCCGCGCAGTACTTCCGGGAGATGGGGCTGGTGAGCAGCAGGCCGTCATAGCCGCCCTTGTCCAGCAGAGACAGATACTTTTCCAGATTCGTCATGGCTTTGTGATTCTCCTTTTTCTTGCTAAAAATATGAACGGCTGCTCCGCAGCGTGGCGGAGCTTCAGCCAAACGTTGTGCAGGTGGATGGGCTTGACCAGGATCGACGCCGCGCCCGCGCGGTTGGCGCCCAGCACGTCGGTGAAGATCTGATCCCCGGCCAGGGCCGCCTCCCCGGCTTCGGCGTCAAAGCTGGCCAGGCATTTCCGGATGCCCCGGCCGCCGGGCTTTTTGGAATGGGTAACGCAGGCCAGATTGTGGGCCTTGCAGAACGCGGCGGATTTGGGCTTCCGGCTGTTGGACACCACACAGAGCGCGATCCCCGCCCGCTTCATTCCGTCGATCCAGCGCAGCAGCTCCGGCGTCGGGACCTTGGAGGTGTAGGGCAGCATGGTGTTGTCGAAGTCCAGCATCAGCAGACGGATGCCGTGCTCCCGGAGAAATTCCGGCGTCACGTCCGTCAGCTTGTGGAAAATATGCTTCGGCAGCAGGGAGAAGGGCATAAGCGCAGCGCCTCCTTCATATGGTTTTACGAGCATTCGTGCCCGCGAGCCTCCGCTGAGCGGCAAGACCGCCGTCTCAACTCTTTCTATTATATCACGATCCCGCGGTGTTGTCTATGAAAACTTGCATCTATTTCGTGGAAAAGCCGGGTTTTCCCGCTTCCGCGGCGGAATTGCCGCCCGGCGCGGCGCGGCTGGTCCGGGGCTGGGGCTTTACGCCGGAGGGGCGCTGGCGGCCCCAGCCCCTGCCGGCCGGAGCCGCGGGGCTGCTGCTGGACGACCGCTTTCCGCCCTCCGACAGGGGCGCTGCGGAGGCGCTGCGGGCTTTGGACGCCTGGGAGGGGCTGATCCTGCTGGACCTGGAGCGGCCGCCCGGCCCCGGGACCGCGGCGCTGGTGGAGCTGATCAGGCAGCTGGCCGGGCGCGGGCCGGTCCTGCCCTCCGCCTGGGCCGCGCTGCCCCACGGGGCGGTGCTGATCGGCCCCCGAATCGGCGGGGATTTCCCCCGCTGGCTGGCGCAGCAGCGGCGGCACTGTCCCGCCGTCGTCCTGGATGCCCTGCCCCTGCGGCATGCCGCGCAGCCGCGGAGCGGGACGCAGGCGGCGCTTTCCCCGCCCGGCACGGGCTGGCGGCCCTGGACGGGGCCGCTGCCGGGAAGCGGCTTCCCCTGCCCCGGGGTCGGCTGCCTCCACCGCCGCCTGTCCGACGGCTCCGTCTTGCTCTGGGACACGAAGGAGACGCTGACGCAGCGCTGCCGCGCCGCCGGGGTCCCCTGCCTGGTGTTCCGGGAGGATTGGGAGCGGTTGGAGCCGTAGTCCTTTGCCCGGAAGGGCGAAAGCGGGGCCGCTGCCAGATGGCAGCGGCCCCTTTGGGGTTCTGCGGAATCAGTCCGCCGGCTTGTAGATGGTCAGCACCGCGCTGTAGCTCTCCGCCGTCGCGTTTGTGGTGGAGTAGCAGCGGAACTGCTGCCCCAGGTCGTTGCTCCGGAAGAAGATCTGCCGGGTCGCGTTCGTCGCCAGCTTGATGGACGCGCTGCCGCTGCCGCAACCGACGACGAATTCCGTCCCGGACTCGGTGAGCTTCAGCGTCGTGCCGCTGGGGTTGGAGACGTACAGGCCCGCCTCGTCCTTCAGCAGGAATCTGCCCGCGGCGCTCCCGTTCTCCAGCGTCCACAGGGCGCCGGCGGGGGCCTCC